>JAEINX010000132.1 GCA_016342645.1 Bacteroidales bacterium
CCTAATATTGCTCTCTCTCATTAGGAAAGTTCTGTGACTTCACATCCTGAATATATGCGTTCACCGATCCTCGGATTTCTTCACTGAGGTTATGATAGCGCCTTAGAAAACGCGGTGAAAATTTCTGAGTTATTCCTAACATATCGTGTAGAACCAATACCTGCCCATCAACTTTCCTTCCGGCCCCGATGCCAATAGTCGGGATTCTTAATTCATCTGTAACTTGAGAGGCAAGAGCGGCAGGAATTTTTTCCAATACAATTCCAAAACAACCGGCTTCTTCTAATAAATGTGCATCGCTAACTAACTTATCAGCCTCATCTTGTTCGGTAGCACGAACAATGTAGGTGCCGAACTTGTGTATGGATTGCGGTGTTAGCCCCAAATGACCCATTACAGGAATACCTGCTGATAAAATACGATTAACCGATTCGAGGATTTCTTTTCCTCCTTCAAGTTTTACGGCATTTGCCCCCGATTCTTTCATAATTCTGATAGCCGAATTTAATGCTTCTTTTGAATTTCCCTGAAAAGTTCCAAAAGGAAGATCAACGACAACTAAAGCTCGGTTCACTGCCCGCATTACAGAAGCTGCATGATATATCATTTGATCGAGAGTAATCGGTAAAGTTGTTTTATATCCGGCCATTACATTCGAGGCCGAATCACCAACCAATATTACATCTATTCCGGTTTTATCAAGCAATGAAGCCATTGAATAATCGTAGGCAGTCAGCATTGAAATTTTCTCGCCCTTAAGCTTCATTTCTTGAAGCACATGAGTTGTTATTTTTGAAACCACTTTAGAATTAGACATTTCGGTAAATTTATTTATTAGAATTTTTACAAAATTACTAAGAATTTTAATCTGACAATAAAAAATTCATTTCAAAGTTTGAGTTTTTATTATGATTATCACTTAATAATCCTGATAGGTGGGGTGAATGAAATATGAAAACATTAACCGTTTTAACGGTTTTAAAAAGTAAATATCAATAAAAATATTGGTAGGGATTATAAGTATTTCGTTCACCCCACCTGACAGGTTTTTAAAACCTGTCAGGATTTATTCTATTCGACAGAGAACTTATAATAAATTATAAAAATTCAAGTTTTTATACAAGTATTTTAGTCCGAAAATATTTTATGGAAATTATTAAAAATTACTTTGATAAACTTTCTGAGAAAAAGGAAAAACAATTTGAAAAATTGCAAGAACTTTTTTCGGAATGGAATTCTAAAATCAATGTTGTTTCACGAAAAGACATTGATCATCTTTATGAAAGACATGTTTTGCATTCGTTGAGTATTGCAAAAATTGTCGAATTTAAGAATGGGACAAGTGTTTTAGATATTGGAACGGGAGGAGGTTTTCCGGGAATTCCGCTTGCAATAATGTTTCCTATGGTTGATTTTTTATTAGTTGATTCTATAGGAAAAAAAATCAAAGTTGTTAATGAAATAAAGGGTGCTTTGGGTTTAGAAAATGTTAAGGCTTTGCAAATTCGAGCCGAAAATGTTAGCGAAAGCTTTGATTTTGTAATAAGTAGGGCAGTAACAAATTTGCCTGATTTTCTTAAAATAGCTTCTTATAAATATTCAAAAAAAGGTTTTAACGAAATTCCCAATGGGATTATTTATTTAAAAGGAGGGGATTTTGCAGTCGAATTAAAAAATTTGAAGAAAAAATTCAAACTATATAATATCGAAGATTTTTTTGATGAAGAGTTTTTCAAAACTAAAAAAGTTGTACACATTTATTAAAAAATTTGAATTATAAAACGCTGAAAATAAAATCAAAATTTGCTCCAGTGGAAATTGTTGAGAAATTATTTTTTACACGAAAAAGATTTTCCCTATTTTAGCCCGTGATAAAATTGATTTTTGAAAGGATTTATTTTTTATATTAACATTTAAATTAATCCCCAAAGCAGAAGCCTTTTGAGTTTTTTAAAAACCGAATGATTTTAAATTAAATATATATTATGGAAGCAATAAAAAGAACACTTAGAGATTCGGCTGCATTAAGATGGCTGGTCTTGATTTTAATCAGTGGAATAACTTTTGGTACTTACTGGTTTCAGGATTTTTTCTCAGGTATCAAGCCTTTGATGATTACCGAAATGGGTATTACAAGTAGCCAGTTTGGGACACTTATACAGTGGACAACATGGGCTAACGTATTTGGTATGATAATTATAGGAGGTATTATTCTTGATAAATGGGGAATCAGGCTAACAGGAATTATTTTTGGATTACTTGCCGTTGGTGGTGCTGCATTAACTGCTTTAGGCGCTGCCGGAACTTTTTCATCGGACGTTGACAGCCAACTGTGGACTATGATGATTGGAAGACTTTTATTTGGTAGCGGCCTTGAAATAATGTGTGTGATTGCTATGCGGACTATTGTAAAATGGTTTAAAGGATATGAACTTGCTTTGGCAATGGCAATTAATATGGGATTTGGTCGGTTAGGATCAACTTTAGGACAGGCACTATCAATTGATATTGGTGCCGGTACAGTTTCACCTGCTGTTAATTTTGCTGCAACATTAATTGCAATTGGATTCCTTATGTTCTTGATTTATATGATATTTGATGTTAAACTTGATAGACAAAGCAAAGGAATGGCAATTGATGCCGATGATGAAGCATTTAAATTTTCTGACCTCATAAAGCTAATTACAAACAAATCTTTTCTTTTTATTGCATTACTCTGTGTAACTTTCTATTCGGCAGTATTTCCGTTTATGCAATATGCACCCGATCTATTAATAAATAAATTTGGTTTTACGTATAATTTACCTGAAAATGGTGATATAATATTGTTTGGAAGTAAAGTGTTTGGGAATCTATCTATTTATCTCGGACTATTCATTTTTGCTCTTGCCATAACCCTTGTTCCGTCTAATATTAAAAGCAAAAACGGGAAAATAGGATCGGTCATTATTATTCTAATAATATTTGTTGCTTTTATATATTCGCTTTCCGACACTTTATCGCTTTGGTTAAAAAATGGGCCAAAAACTGCAAGTTTAATTCCTCTCGGCTCAATTTTGTTCACTCCAATTTTTGGTAAAATTGTTGATGCAAAAGGCCGTGCAGCTTCATTGATGATTCTGGGTGCTTTATTATTGATATTCGCTCATCTTACTTTATCAATATTTGACAATGTAATTCTTGGATATTTAGGATTATTGGCACTTGGAATTGCTTTTTCTCTTGTTCCTGCTGCAATGTGGCCTTCAGTAGCGAAAATTGTTGCCGAAAACAGATTGGGTACTGCTTATGCCGTAATGTTTACGATACAAAATTGGGGATTAAATGCTTTCTTCAAAGGTATCGGTTGGGTATTAGACAAATCCAATCCTTTAGTAGTAGCCGAAATTGAAACTGCAAGAGCAAACCTTGAAGCTCAGGGGCTAAGCAAATTTGAAATCAGTAATAAATTGCAGGAAATGCAACAAGTTACTCATGAAATTCAGGCTTTCGATTACACAACTCCTATTTTAATGTTGGTAGGATTAGGTGTTGTGGCAATATTTTTAGCATTCTTGCTTAAAAAAGCAGATAAAAAACAAGGCTATGGACTTGAATTACCTTCAGGTGCAAAATCAGCTCGCGACCTCGAAATAGAAAACGAAGCAAATATTCAATAACATTTGCTATTATAGACATAAAACCTGCAACGGAATATCTGTTGCGGGTTTTTTTTTGATTACTATTATCTGCAACAACTTTTATTGACAAATAGCATTTAAAAAATAATTTAATATTAGTTTTATTTTATAAATTTGTAGCTGATAATAAAACTAAAATGTTTTCTATTAATCTTTTTTGGAAAATAATATTATTTACTTTAATCGTAAATATTTCATTTGCAAATGACAGATTACAGGAAATTAATGGCTTGGAAAAAGAATTAGTTTCTGCAAAAGGAGAAAAAAGAGCAGAAATCCTAAATACTTTAGTAAATAAATATTCATTTTTTGATTCTATAAAGTCATTTAATTATTTTAAAGAATCATTATTATTATGTGAAGAAGAGAATTACGATTTTAATGAAAACAATGTTTATATTGGATTAACAAATTATCTGGATATTTGTAAGGAGTATAATAAAGCTATTTCATTATTGGAAAAAGCTTTAAAATTTGCTGTTGACAATAAATGCAATAAAGCAATCGGATATGCATATAGTAAAATCGGACACTTTTATCTCAAAATGAATAATTATTCGGAAGCTGTTAAATACCAAAATATTGCTTTAAATAAATTTCTTGAAATAAATTACAACTATGGGATAGCAACTGCATATGAAAGACTTGGAGTAATATATATGATTAAAAATGATTTTACAGAGGCTTTAAGAAATTACTATCTTGCCCTAAAAATTAATCAGAAATCAGGTTTTCAAAGAGAAGCGGCGGTTTCATTATATCACATCGGGCTAACCGAATTATATCTTTCTAACTATAACGAAGCTGTAAATTATATTTTAAAATCACTAAAATACTGGGAAAAAATAGAATATGCTCCAAATATTTGGAATTGTAATGAATTAATAGGAAATATTTTTATTAAATTAAAGGATTATGAGCAAGCATTAAATTATCACCGGATTGCATTAGAAATAAGAAAAAACACAATTTACAAAACTATTAAATTAGGTAAGGGAAGTGGCGATGATATTGATACGGTAAATAACCTTGGCATGGCCTATTCATTTAATAATATTGCCGAAGTTTTTCTTAATCAAGGGCAATATGATTCAGCTTATTATTATGCTTCTAAATCTTTAAAAATGAAGGAATGGGAAAATAGCATAGCTTCTCTGAACGATATTGCCAACTCTCAATTAAACTTTGGAAATATTCTGTGTTGCCTTAATAAATATGACTCTGCAGTTTATTTGCTGAAAAAAGCAGCTGAAACGTATAAAAATATTGAAAATAAAACATCCTTTTCCGAAACACAATATGGATTAGGAAAAGTTTTTTTAAAACTAAAAGATTATCATAAAGCCAAAAGCTATTTTCTTGATGGATTAAACATTGCAAAGGAAATAAATGATAAAAATAATTTAAAAATCGGATATAAGCTACTTTCGGAACTTTTTGCAAAAAATAAAAATTATAAAAAATCATTAGAGTACCATATACTTTATACTGAAATTAAAGACAGTGTTTTAAACAAAACTAATTTAAGCAAAATTGAGGAGTTGCAAATTATATATGAAATTGAAAAAAAAGAACATAAAATCAAACAACAAAATGTTTTGATAAAACATAAACAATACAAATACAAACTCACATTAATTATTGGTAGCTTCCTTCTTTTAATTGCAAGCATTATAATTTTTTTCATTATTAACAGCAGAAAGCAAAAAGAAAAACTCCTTCAAAAAGAAAAAGAAAACCTCAAAAAAGAACTGGAACTTAACAACAGAGACCTTGTTTTCAATGTAAGCAAAATATACACTAAAAACCAGGTTATAAATAAAGTTGCTCAAACCCTTACAAAAAACAATATTTATTTCAAGCAGGCAAATGTTGGGATAGTAAACGATATTATCAGCGAATTAAGAAACAATATTGACGAAACAAGCTGGAAGGAATTTGAAAGCTATTTTGCCAAAGTTCATGGAAGTTTTTACAAATCGCTTGATGAACATTTTCCGGGTCTATCAAAAACCGAAAGAAAAATTTGCGCTATGCTTAAACTCGGGATGAGTAGCAAAGAAATTGCAGCAATTACCGTAACAAGCCACAAAAGTATTGATACAACACGCTATCGTTTAAGGAAAAAGCTTGGATTGACACATAATGAGAATTTATTTGAGTTTTTAAACAAGCTTTGAACCTTTACAAATAGCCACAAATTAAAAGAAAAATTTTGCCACTAATGCACGAATAAAAAAAATATTAAGTTAATTTAAGCAATAATTGTTAACTTTATTTATCTTTGTTGAAAGAATTGAGTAAAACAAAGAATAATGAGTTTTCACATGCAATATCTTACCGACCAAAAAGGCAATAAAAATGCCGTTCTTTTAGCTTTGAAGGATTGGGAAAAAATTCAAAGAGATCTAAAAGACTACGAAAAATTAAAAGATAAAAGGACATTTTTTAAAGGACTAACTGACTCTTTTAATGAAGTAGAGTTAATTTTGCAAGGAAAGAAAAAACCTAATTCTTTTGATGACCTTCTCAATGAGTTATAATATTATTCCTACCGATAATTTTAACCGTGAAGTAAAGCAACTTGCTAAAAAATACAGGTCACTTAAGACCAACTTACAACAACTGCATACAGAACTCAAAAACAACCCAGACCTTGGTACTCATTTAGGAAATAATGTGTATAAAATCCGTATGGCCATAACCAGCAAAGGCAGGGGGAAATCAGGAGGAGCAAGGATTATTTATTATGTTTTTGTACAAAATGAACAAATATTTCTAATGTGTATTTTCGACAAATCCGAAAAGGAAAATGTATTCGACAACGAAATAAAAATGTATCTAAAAAATTTATTTAAAAAGATACTTTAATAACATCTGAAATATTTTACCGGCAGATATTTTTGAAAAATGATTTGTCGCCTTATTATTTTTATATTTTTTCACGCTAATAACAGTATTATAACATGCTTGTTATGACTTATGTTTAGAAAAAGTTGAGATACCTTTTTCTATTGCTTAGATAATGTTGAGATATAAAATTTGGAAAAAGCATTAATCGGGTTGTAATATTGTTGAAAAATAACACAATGCCCGAAAAGCAAAGCAAAAAGAAAAAAAAGAAACCTCATTCAATTAATGAAAAACAAAAGCTTGCAAAGAAAGTAAAAGCAATTATTGAAACAACAGAGGAGCAGAATAAGGCATTGGGGAAAATTTTAAAGATGAGGGATTCAAAAACTAAAACTCGACAGGATTGACCAAATAATTATAGTATGAAAACCCATTATTTATTTTACAAAAACAGGAGAATGATAAGCGAAAATATTTCAATCCTGTAAATCTTGTAAATCCTGTCAAAATATAAACAGATGAATAATTGCAGCCTAAATAAAAGAAAAAGTCAACAAATAAAGTTTTTAAGCCATAGTTTGAGCTTTGCAAACCACAAGCTTAGCTTTGCAGGCCATAACTTTAGCCTTGCAAGCCATAGCCTTAGCTTTGCAGCTTACAGCCTTAGTTTTGCAAGTCATAACTTTAGCTTTACATGCCCCAGCCTTAGCTTTGTAAGCCCTAGCTTTAGCTTTGTAAGCCCCAACTTTAGCCTTGCAAGCCATAGCCTGAGCGTTGCAAGCCCCGGCTTTAGACTATTTCTATCATCTGCAAGCAAAAATCAGCAATATGAAAACCCAAAATTATCATTTTAAATATTAATCAATAAAAAGGAGGAAAATATGACATTAATTCTTGACAATGCTTTTACAATTGATTCGTATAACCGCCGCAGCGACAGGTTATCATTATTAAGAGCTAACCTGGGAACTTATGCCCCAGAGCTTGGAATTACCGAAGAAACCCTTTCCTGGTCAGCAACTGCCGACAGTAATTGGTCGGGTGCAAGAGTTTCGGCGGGTGTTGAAAAAGGTGAAAGAGATGTGGCTTTTGAAACGTATCAAAATAAATTAAATGAAACCCGCAGCCTCGTAATCGACATCAAAGAAGTACTGCTTGCCTTGATCGAAGACACCGAGAAAGGAGATGAAATCATTGATGAATACGGTATTGGCGGACAAACACCACGCAACCGTGGCGGTTTGAAACAATTTATCGATCAAATAGCCGAAACTTCAAACAGGCTGAGAGCAGCAGGCGACAGCCGTGTACTTCCCGAAGCATTAATAAACAAAATTGTTGAAGCCGGAAATGAAATCGTAAACCTTTGGCATCTGGCTCAAAAGGAAAAACAGGAATCGGCTAATGCTTATGATGTATTGGAAGAAATTTATAACGAAGATTCACAAAAACTTCGCCTTATATATCAAATGGCAAAATTAATCTGGGGAAGTTCTTCACCAAATTTGATATTGCTTGGCTTTGCACCCTCAACGCCTCGGCATGGTGGCGGACAACCCGATGCACCACAAGGTTTTAATAAAGAATGGAACGAACCGGAACTTACATTATTTTGGAATGATGCCACAAACGTAAGCAGCTATCAACTGGTTTATTCCGAAGGCAATGATGAATGGGAAGAACTATACAGCGGTAATTTGGCAAGCTTTACTTACAACCCACCCACAGGCAAAAGAAACTATAAAGTCCGTGCCCGAAATGCAAGGGGTTTTTCGGAATGGAGTGGGGTTTTGGAGTTTGAGAGACCGGTAGGTGTGGAATAATGATGTTGGGAATTCAAATGAAGATATTTCAAAATAAACTGATATTACAAAATGTCGTAGAGACGTTGCATGCAACGTCTCTACTCTACGACATATTCCCTAAATTCTTATCCGATTATATTTTAAAACAATAAATATTAATAAATATTAATAATTTAATTTTTTATATTATGAAACATTTTTACAAAATTACAGTAATGATGATGGTTTGTTTCTTCATTGGATATTCTGCTTTTGCAGATGTGACTGTTAACGGTTTTTGCTACCTAAATGGTGTAAGCGACCATTCAGGTACTAAGGTGCTTTTCAACGCTGTTTCAGCTTCGGCTGTTACAGATAGCGTTTATACAAATACAGATGGCTCATATTTAATAAGTCTTCCAATTGGTATTTATACCGTGCATTTCTCACATGAAGGTTGGCAACCCTATACAATTCCTGGTGAGCATTTTTTCTTTGAAAACATTACACTTGATGATGTTGTTCTTACTTCTGGTTCGGTTGAAGAAGTATCAGGACCTCAAAGTGGAATTTGGACACCCGCTTATTTATATGAAGTAATAGGTGATATTTCGGTACCCAATGGTGACACACTGATAATTGAACCCGGCGTTACTATTAAATTTATGGACTATTATTCATTTAATATCAGTGGAACCTTAATAGCTATCGGAACCGAGACTGATTCTATTTTCTTTACATCCGGGCAGCCTTCAGGTAATCCGGGTGATTGGAGCGAGATAAAATTTGAAGACTCCTCAAATGATAATAGTATTATTTCTTATGCGTCAATTGAATATGCAGATAATGGAATCTTATGCACTCATTCTTCTCCATCTATTAAAAATAATAATATCAATAATAATATTACAGGTATTTATTGTTGGTCATCTTCTTCAGTTATATCTAATAATATAATTAGATATAATGGATCAGGAAATTGGTATGATGCAGGAATCACTTGCTTTTTTTCTTCTCCTACAATTAGCAATAATACTATCAATAATAATAATTATCGTGGAATATACTGCGAGGATTCTTCTCCTACAATTAGCAATAATACAATTAACAATATTAATATAAGTAATAATTCTTATGGAATCTATTGTCATGAGTCTAATCCTAACATAAACTATAATACTATAAGTAATAATGATTATTGTGGAATATATTTGGAATATTACTCTTCTCCTAACATTAGCAATAATACTATAAGTAATAATGATAATGGAATAATCTTGTCCCAAAACTATTGTTCACCTTTCATAATAAATAATACTCTTTTTAATAATAATACAGGAATGGAAGCACAATCAGAACCTTCAACACTTGAGTATAATTTGTTCTGGGAAAACGAAACTACAGCAACGGGAAGTTTACCTACTGCTTTTGGAGTAATTATAACTGTTAATACAAATGGAGATCCTTGCGATACATATATGAATTTATTTATGGATCCCTTATTTGTTGATCCAGGCAATTTAAATTTTCATTTAACTGAAAACTCACCCTGCATAGATGCCGGAAATCCTGATCCTGTTTATTATGATCCCGATGGTACAATTTCAGATATTGGAGCTTTTTATTTTGAACAATCTCAAGTTTCACAGCAAATATTTCTTTCATCGGGTTTTAGTTTTGTGTCTTCACATATTGTTCCCGAGAATCCTAATATGTTAGTAGTGGTTGAAGAAATATAAAATGAAAATCTTGATTTCGTTAGAAATTCTCAAGGTCAAACATTACGCAAAATTGGTCCAAACTGGATTAATGGTATTGGAGACTGGATTGTTTCTGAAGGTTATCTTGTAAAAATGTTTAATGAGGATTCATTTGTTATTGAGGGCGAGGTAGTTGATCCTACTACCCCTATTTCTGTTGAGACTGGGTTTCAGTTTGTTAGTTATTTCCCTGAATCTCCAATGGATGCTCTGGATGCATTTGAAAATATTATTGGCGATGATTTAGATTTTATTAGAAATTCACAAGGACAAACATTAAGAAAAA
>JAEINX010000133.1 GCA_016342645.1 Bacteroidales bacterium
GAAAAAGCGATGGATGTGAAATCTTTTCGCAATTCCGAAATTCCATTACTCCATTACTCCACTACTCCACTACTCCACTACTCCACTACTCCATTACTCCATTACTCCATTACTCCAACACTCCCTATTTTATCCTATATGTTTTTAGAGTTTTTCACAATATTCGTCTGTCGGCGAATCGACTCTAAATGTATAAGTTCAAGGATTTTAACAAGAAAATCATTATAAATTCCAAGTTTTTCTCCTGATTTCAATCTATCGTTGATAATTGTGTTCCAGCGTTTCAATTGTAAAACTGTAATTTTGTTTTCTTGCTTGTATTTCCCTATTTCATCAACAACTTGCATTCTGTTTGCAAGATCTTCAATTAACTTCAAATCTATTTCATCAATTTGAGACCGCAATTCTTCTAATTTATTTTCAAAATCAATATCCCCTTTTTGTTTTCTAATAATCAATTCTGAAAGTAATGTCTCTAATTTTGAGGGTTCAATTTGCTGATTGGCATCACTTAAAGCTTTTGACGGATTTGGATGAGATTCGATCATCAAACCACTCATTCCCAAATCCATCGCACGTTGTGAAACTGCTGAAAGCAACTGCCTGTTTCCACAGATATGACTCGGGTCAACAATTATTGGAAGATCAGGTAACAATCGCTTCAATTCAATAGGGATTTCCCACATAGGTTGATTTCTGTAAACTTTATTATCATATATGAAAAAACCTCTATGAATAGCTCCAATGTTTTTTATTCCGGCATTATAAATTCGTTCAATTGCCCCAATCCATAATTTAATGTCGGGATTTACGGGGTTTTTTATCATCACCGGAATATCAACCCCTTTTAAAACATTGGAAATTTCTTGTATCGAAAAAGGATTAACAACTGTTCGTGCTCCAATCCACAAAACATCAACATTATTTTTTAAACATTTTTCAACGTGCATAGGATTTGCAACCTCAACTGTTGTCAATAAATTTGTTTGTTGCTTAACTTTTTTCAACCAAAGCAAACCTATATCTCCAACACCTTCAAAATCGCCGGGCCTCGTTCGAGGTTTCCAAATTCCTGCTCTAAATATTTTTACGTTTGGAATTTTTGAAAGTTGAAGAGCAGTTTCCAAAACCTGGTCCTCGGATTCAGCACTACAAGGGCCACTAATTACCAAAGGGTACTTATAATCTCCAAGCCATTTTTTTAACGGATTTATTTTTAAATTCAAACTCATATTTTCTTGAGAATAATTTTTAGCAAACCAACATAAAATTTTTCACATAAGCATACACAAACATAATGAAAAATATTATCGGTGATTGTCTCCAACATATTTATTTCAATTTTTTTTCATCGGATTAACCGGATTTTTTCTTTTCGCTTTGCGAAAAGTAATCTGCTTAATCTGTTTAATTCGATGATTTTTTTTCATTCCATAGTGAAGCACAAAATCACTATTCACTATTCCCTAATCTTCGATCACTATTTCCACTCCTAAGACATCTTCTTACTTTTTACTTTAAACTTTGAATTTTAGCCTTTAGCCTTTTTCACCACAAGGGACCGGGGGATGAGGTTATTACATCAATTACATCACCGTCAAACCAAATTACCTCTCAGCGGACTTTCATTGTATTTGTAATATTTTTTAATGAGTTCAGTCTAAAAAGAGAAAATCTTTAATCCATCATTTTCTTTGGTAGTCATCGTATGACTATTTCTATTTACATACCAGATAATATTAACGTATTACGTTTTTTTTGGGGGGGGAGTAAGTCATACGATGACTTATAAATAATCTGTTGATAATCTGATTCAAATTTTTCCTTAAACAGTGAATCTGTGGCTTTTAATACCCGATCCTATAATATTCCATTCATTTTTTTGATTTAATAAATAAAAAATCGTTTTTTTGCAAAAAAATTCAGCAAATAAATTATTTGTATTTGCTTAATACTTAAAATAAATGGGACAACTAAAAAGAATTAAAGTTTGTGATTTACTAAAATCAAAAGATTTTGACAGAGATGTTCAGGTAAAAGGATGGGTCAGGACAAAACGAGGAAATAAAAAAATTGCTTTTATTGCTTTAAACGACGGTTCAATTATTCATAATATCCAGATTGTTGCCGACATTGCAAATTTTGATGAAAATATTATAAAACAAATTACAACTGGAGCTTGTTTGTCGGTTACCGGAAAATTTGTTGAGTCGATGGGCAAAGGTCAAAATGCCGAAATTCATGCAAAAGAAATTGAAGTTTACGGTTCTGCCGATCCCGAAACTTATCCTCTTCAAAAGAAAGGGCATACTCTCGAATTTTTAAGAGAAATTGCACACCTTCGTCCGCGCACAAATACTTTTGGAGCAGTATTAAGAATCAGACACGCAATGGCTTATGCTATTCATAAATACTATAATGATAATGGTTTTTATTATCTTCACACTCCTATCGTTACCGGTTCGGATTGTGAAGGAGCAGGAGAAATGTTCAGAGTAACAACTTTGGATAGCCAAAATCCACCTCTAACCGAAGATGGCAACACCGATTATTCTAAAGATTTTTTCGGAAAAGAAACAAACCTAACTGTTTCAGGACAATTAGAAGGAGAAGTAGGAGCTCTGGCACTTTCACAAATTTACACTTTCGGGCCAACCTTCAGAGCTGAAAACTCAAACACTCCGCGACATCTTGCCGAATTTTGGATGGTTGAACCCGAAATGGCTTTCTATGACAACGATGATAATATGGATCTGGCCGAAGATTTCTTAAAATATCTTACACAATATGCTTTGGATAATTGTTATGATGATTTGGAATTTTTAAATAAAATGTATGATAATGAATTAATTGAAAGGTTGAAATCTGTTCTTGCAAGTAAATTTGAAAGACTAACTTATACCGAAGCTGTTGATATACTTCTGAAATCAGGCCAAAAGTTTGAATTCCCGGTTGGTTGGGGACTTGATTTGCAATCGGAGCATGAAAGGTATTTAGTTGAAAAGCATTTTAAAAAACCTGTTATGCTCACTGATTATCCGAACGAAATTAAAGCATTTTATATGAAACAAAACGATGATGGTAAAACTGTCAGAGCTTTAGATGTTTTATTTCCTCGAATTGGAGAAATTATCGGAGGATCGCAAAGAGAAGAAGTTTACGAAAAACTTTATTCAAGAATCAAAGAATTAGAAATTCCCGAAAAAGATCTTTGGTGGTATCTTGATACAAGAAAATTTGGAACTGCTCCTCATAGTGGTTTTGGACTTGGATTTGAACGATTAATTTTATTTATCACTGGTATGAGTAATATTCGTGATGTGATACCATTTCCAAGAACTCCACAAAATGCTAATTTTTAGAAAATAAACAAAGGCCATACACATTATTAAAAAAATTCTTACTTTTTTTTGAAGAATCAGAAAAAAGTTGTACTTTGCATAGAAAAAATAATTTAAGTTTTGAACTTAAAAAGATTGAAGGATTATGTTAAACCTAAAACTACAACAAAAATTATTACAGAAATTATCTCCCCAGCAGATACTGGTAATGAAGTTGTTGCAAATACCTTCTATTGCACTTGAACAAAGGATAAAACAAGAAATTGAAGAAAATCCTGCTCTTGAGGAATTGAGCAATACCGAAGATACTTTTGAAGAAAATGAGGAAATGGAGTTCAAAGATAATCCTGACGATACCTTTGAAGAAGAAAAATCCGAAGAATATAACAAAGAAGATGAATTTGATCTAAATGATTATATTAGTGATGATGAAATTCCTTCATACAAACTGAATACATTTAATACCAGCCTTGATGATGAGAGAAAAGAAAATCCTTTCGTTTCAGGTACAAGTTTTCAAGAAATGCTAATTTCACAATTAGGATTACGCGATCTTAATTCTAAAGATTTATTAATAGGTTTTAACATTATCGGTAATCTTGATGATTCAGGCTATTTAGTTCGCGACCTTTCATCAATGGTTGATGATCTGGCATTTACTCAGAATATTAAGGCAACAACTGAAGAAATCAAGAGTGTTTTAAAAATCATTCAAGATTTTGATCCCTCAGGAATCGGGGCAAGAAATCTTCAGGAATGTTTACTAATTCAACTAAATCGAAAAAAAGAAACGAAAAATATTGATCTTGCAATTACAATAGTTGAAAGATATTTTAATGAGTTAACCAAAAAACATTACGATAAGATAATAAAAAAAGCACGAATCACCGAAAATGAGCTAAAAGATGCTCTTAGTGAAATATTAAAACTTAATCCAAAACCGGGTAACTCCCTTGCCGAAACATCAAAAACCAATCATTATATTTTACCCGATTTTATTATAACTAATAATAATGGTGATTTAGAATTAACACTAAATTCAAAAAATGCACCCGAGTTACGATTAAATAAATCATACCTCGAAATGCTCGAAGATTACTCAAATAATAAAAAAAATAAAAAAAGTAAGGACGCTTTTAGTTTTGTAAAACAAAAAATTGATTCTGCAAAATGGTTTATTGATGCTATCAAGCAGCGACAAAACACACTTTATATAACTATGAAGACAATCATGGAGTATCAGAAGGCCTATTTTCTAACCGGTGATGAAACCAAACTAAGGCCAATGATACTTAAAGATATTGCTGAGATAGTAAACCTCGACATTTCAACAATTTCACGAGTAGCAAACAGCAAATATGTTCAAACTCCTTTTGGTACCTATCTTTTAAAAAGTTTTTTCTCCGAATCAATGCAAACCAGTAATGGTGAAGAAGTTTCAACTCGAGAAATAAAAAAAATCCTATCCGATTGTATTGAAATTGAAAATAAAAGTAAACCCTTAACCGACGAGCAATTAACCAACATTCTTAAGGGAAAAGGCTATTCGATAGCTCGCCGAACCGTTGCAAAATATCGCGAGCAGCTAAACTTGCCCGTTGCCCGTCTTCGAAAAGAGTTATAATTTTTTCTTAAATATTTTTTTCCTTTCCCATAAACAGACCTACTAAATGGAAACAAAAATTGCAAAAATCATTTCTTATGTCTTTCATCCCATATTAATGCCAAGTTATGCACTTTTGTTTTTATTGTTTTTTCAATATTCTTTTTTTTCTCTAACTATTCCATTAAATGTAAAGTGGTTAATTTTAACAATGGTTTTTATTACTACTGTTTTATTTCCTTTACTTTCAATATTTATAATGTTGCGAAAAGGTATGCTTAATTCATTAAAAATGGAAAGTCGCCAAGAAAGAATCTATCCTTTTATTACGACAGCAATTTTTTATTATTTAACATATTATCTATTAAGTAGAATACAAATATCATATATATTTCATGTTTTGATACTTGGTTCAACTTTATTAATAATTACCGCTTTATTTATTAATTTTTTCTGGAAAATCAGTATTCACATGATTGCAATTGGCGGAGTTTTAGGAACTTTTTTAGGCCTTTCGGTTTTAACAATTTTAAATATCCCTCAATTTATTTTTTTTCTTATATTTATTTCAGGAATAATTGGCTTCTCAAGATTAAAACTTAATGCCCATAATCCGGCACAAGTTTATGCGGGTTTTTTAACAGGAACTGTTATGATGTTTTCTCTCGTATATTTTATGTAAACTTAGATTAGAAAGGCATAAAAGTTACCCCAATCGAAACCGGATACATTTCGTTACTTTGTCCTTTTTTGAACAATTTCGATAGCGAATAATATCCATATAAACTGAAACCACCTAATCCTATTCTAAACGTAGCGCCGTAGCGAAAGGTTTCAAGATTTTTTATATCTTTTCTTTTCTCCTTAACTTTCTTAATTTTAGTAATATTACCCTTATATTTCGCATTACTGTTAATTAAATATCCTGCTTTAAAACCTAATGACATTTTAAATTTCCCTTTGGTTTTCAACCTGAATTCCAATGGAACATCCAAATATGTTACCGATATTTTGCTCTTTTTATAACTTAATGAGTCGGCGATTATGTTAAAAATAAGAGAATCGCTACTGACATCCTCAATTTTGCTATCACTAAAAAAATTATGAGTTCCCAAGCCTGCCCCTATTGCAAAACTAAAATTACTTTTTCCAAATTGATAATTGTACATCCCAAAAATATCAAATCCTTTGTTTATGGTTCGTTGTGAAATACTACTAGGAACATCAAACCAAATATCTGAAAATAAATCAACTCCAATACTAAATTTCTTTTTGGTACTTTCGCTAATCATCTGCGAAAAGCTATTTGATACAAATAATAAACAAAATAAAACAATCAGTAATTTTTTCATGAACAATTTTTATTAATTTTTTTTTACAAATATACTACTTTATTTTTTAGTGAATAAAATATAAATTTTCTCAACCACCACTAATTTTTTTTATAATACGCAGATTAAATTGATTTATTATGATTTATAAATAAATTTTTTTGTTAAATTTGGGCTTTTATTAAAGAACAAAGAAATTCTTTATTAAGTTTATAATTATAAACAAAAACCTATACCTATGTCAATCATTAATGTTGTACATGATCCTAAAGATCCACGGGAACATGTCGAAACATGGAGCCGATGGCTTGCCCTGGCCGCTTTTGTCCTTCTGATCACCTTATTAAATATGGATGCCACAGTTGTAAACCTAACAATTGATCCTATAGAAAAAGAAATGAAATCCAGTCTGAAGATACTGCAATGGATAATCAGTATTTATGGAATTGCATGGTCGGTCTTTGTGGTCATTTCAGGGAAGTTTGCCAACACCTATGGAAAGAAGAAAATGCTGATAACCGGAATATTGATCTTTATTTTGTCGTCGGTGCTTTGTGCCATTGCCAAAGAAGTCTGGTTGCTCATCATCGGCCGTTTTATTCAAGGTGTTGGGGCTGCAATCTGCATTCCACCTATTTACGGATTGGTTTTTGATAAATTTCCTGTTGGGAAACGAGGCTTTCCAATCGGGTTACTGGGAACAGGAACAGGAGTTGGATTAGCCATTGGTCCAACAATCGGAGGCTTCATCATGGAACAGTTCACATGGCCATGGATTTATTATTTAAACATACCTTTGGGAATCATTATTCTTTTAATTGTTGTGTTCACAATCCGTAAGGAATCGCAACAAATAAGCAAATCGCTGGATTTGATTTCAAGCTTATATGTTGCATTATTTGTTCTACCTTTGAGTTATGGGATTAACAATGTTTCTACCTGGGGTTTGTTCAGTTATCAAACATTGATTGTGGTTTTTCTGGTTGCCGCCGGTCTGATCCTACTCAATTTACATTCTAAAAAAGTTTCTGACCCGCTGATTCCAAAAGGAACATTTTCCAATAAATTGTATGTCTCCACTCTAATCGGGTTTATGTTTCTCTCATTCATACTGGGAACCGTTTTAGTTCTAATTGGGCTATATATGGGAAATATACTTGGTTTTACAAGTTTTCATAATGCATTGATCTTTATCGGATTTGCTGCTGCTTTTTCGATAGTATCACCATTTGGCGGGAAATTATCTGAGAAGATGGATGCCCGAATACCTGCTTGTATCGGGCTTGGAATAAGTATAGTTGGTATTGTTTTAGCTCTTTTTTACGGACTTAATACTACAAGTACATATCTGATAATCAGCCTGACACTTATGGGTTTCATCGGCCTCTCCATTGCACCGTATAATGCAACTATGTTAAAAGCCGTGAATAGTAAAACTGTTGATTCATTATCTGGCCTTTACAATATGTGTGGCTGCATGGGCTTCTCCATTGGAGTAGTGATAAGTACCAATGTGTTGGCACAGGTGTCAAAAATACATTTGAAGGACATGTTGAACAAAGCAAATATTGTGATTCCGGAAAAAGCTCAAACAGAGTTCTATTCTATGATAACATCAGCACACCGGAATTTTCAAGAAATAGCAGAAATGACAAATCTACCAAAGGAAAAAGTACAGCAATTGATCAACGAATCATTTTTAAGCGGATTCCATGCCTCAATGTACACTATCATTGGCACCGGGCTGGTAGCTATTATTCTGACCCTTTTGTGGATGAAAGTACCTGCTACCGTTTCTGGAGAAAGTAATAAGTGAAAATTTTTAATTTTCTAAAAAAAACTGTTTTTATTAATACCTTCGCAAATTAAATTGCAAGTGAGAAATGACTTCTCTGAGGTTATTTTTAAATTAATAAATTCTGAGTGAAAAAAAAATCTATCATTACTAACAATCACAATATTAAGTCGGTAGTTTTTGTGTGGTTAATTTTTTTCTTACTTATTTTAACATGGGGCAGCTCTTTTATTTTGATAAAAAAAGGATTAACGGTCTTTTCAAGTAACGAAGTAGGAGCATTACGAACTGCAATTTCAAGCTTAGTTTTATTACCAATTGTTCTTATTCGATTTTCGAGTATTTCACTAAAACAATGGAAACTACTTGCAATACTTGGAGTTTTAAACGGCGTGTTGCCACCTTTTTTGTTTGCCGAAGCTCAAACAGGAATAGACAGCCATCTTGCAGGTGTTTTAAACTCCCTTACCCCTTTATTGACATTGTTAGTTGGACTAATATTTTTTCGCCTTAAAACAAAATGGTTTAATGTTTTGGGAATTATTATCGGTTTTTGTGGTACAATCGGACTTCTAAGTATAAGTGGCGGGAAATCATTCGAGTTTAATTTTAGCTATGGGATATACATTATAATTGCAACTACTTGTTACGCTATCAGTGCAAATATTATTAAGTATTTACTCAACGATGTTGATGCAGTTTCGATTGCAGCCTTTTCATTTTTTATTGTTGGCATACCTTTAATTATTTATTTATTGGCATTTACAGATATCGTTCATCAATTTAATTACGATAATAATTTTTGTGAAGGATTTATTTATATTGCAATATTGGGGGTATTTGGAACAGCAATTGCATTAATTGCCTTCAATAAATTAATTAAAATGACTAATGTTATGTTTGCAACATCAATCACATATTTAATCCCTGTTGTTGCATTGTTTTGGGGAATTTTCGATGGCGAAAGTTTTGGTATAATTAATTTATTGTGGATTTCAGTAATTATTGTCGGTGTATTATTGGTAAATTCAAGCAGCAAAAAATCCACTAAAAAATGAGTAAAGAATAAAAGGCTACAATAAATGCCTAACCGGTAATAAGAGCCATTCAACGAACTTTTGAATAAGAGGCCTTACCTTCCATTTTTCGTAATTAAATCTTTCACAGTCTATTAAAGTCCCATTAACATGAGTTTTAAGCTGCGATAAAATTGATTTATCTGTTCCTATGAAAGCAATTTCATGCTGATATCTGAAACTTCGATAATCGAAATTTGCGGAAGAAATTGAAAACAATTCATTATCAACTAATAGAATTTTAGCATGTAAATTATGTGGCAGGTAAAATAAAAATTTTACATGGTTTCTGTCCAATTGCCCTAAGTATTTGTTTCTAAGTATGTCAATTAACCTGATATCAGAATGCATCGGTATGATTATTTTTACATCTATTCCTCGTTTTCCTGCATCCGCCAACGCTTTTCTAAGCATAAAACCCGGTAAAAAATATGGTGTTTCAATAATTATCTGAAACTTGGCCTTTTTTATTATCTGGATATATTTTCGATTTATCCTTTGCTTTGTAATAGAAGGTACTTCACGCAAAATCTCAAACCCATTATGTCTGATAGATTGCGTATAACCAACTTTATCAAAAATATATTTGTTATAAATTTTATAATCATAATTAAAAATTCTTTTAAATGAATTAGCAATATCCCCTGTCATTCTAATTACTAATTCCCTCCAATTCAGATTATATTCTGTAATATTTGATGAACCAATATAGGTTATATTATCATCAATAAGTAAAATCTTCCGGTGATTGCGCCTGTGACTTTTTGTAAAAATATCAAAGTTGATCCTGATTTTCTTAAAATATCGAACTTCACCACCAAATTCTTTCAAATTCTTAAAAAAATTATCCGGTAAAGCCCCTCCTCCCCATGAATCAATTAATAATTTAACTTTTATTCCTTCTTTGCATTTTCTTGTTAGGACATCTTTAAAACGTATCCCAATTGAGTCATTTCCGATCCTGTAAGTTTCGATATAAATGTTATCTTTCGCATTTTCAATATCTTCAATCATTGCATTATAATAGCGAAGCGGATCATCGAATATTTGATATTGATTATTATTTGGCATAAGACAAATTTTTTATATATTTCAAACTTACATAAAAATTTTAAATTATACACAGACATATAAAAATCAAAGGCCACTGCTTTACGTTAGTATTATA
>JAEINX010000134.1 GCA_016342645.1 Bacteroidales bacterium
CTAAAAACGAAAGTGGACGCTACAGTAAATTTATGCCCAGATGGTTAGAAATTACAAATATCAAGTTGGGTTAAGTGGCTATTTTGGTGGGTGGGAGGTAAAAGGTGTAGTGGGAGAGGGGAAGGTTTTAATAGTAAACGGTAGCATTATGAAAAATTGAGCATTTTTAAACACCAAACTTTCAATTTACTACGATGTTTATTTATTTTGATTCGTTCATATTTACCACTTTTTGATCAATTTTACATGCCGCGTTTTGGCGGTTAGTTATTTTTCTTCAGTTTCAAATTCTTTAAGTGTTTTTCCATCCGCAAGTTTCCATTCAGTCAATCCATTTGCATTTCTGCCCAATACCATTACTGCAGCAGTCGAAGGACTTGAAAACTCAAAATCCTTTGAGAAAACTAACTTTTTGTCTTTCTCAATTACTATTTTTTCATCAATTATTTTATCTCTTAGTTTCCTAAATGATCCTGTCAGTGAATTCACTGTTGATGTTGCTATCTCTGAATCTTTGAAAACAACAAAACCTGAGGATGTAGGAATTCCTTTTGCGCTTGCACCACGTACTGCTTTTATTTCAAAAGTTTTTTGTCTTTCCTGTTTTATAGTTTTCGTTTCTCTAATTTCTTCAAAAACTTTATGTCCCAATGTGTTGGTTAGTAGTTTAATATTTTCAATAAACTCTTCCATTTCTGCTCGATCTGATTCCGATATTGATGATTTAGTAGGGATTGAATTATTTTCAAGAATGTATCTGTTTATTTTTTGTGCTTTTTCAAATAATTTGTTTTCGAGATATTTAATGTGAGCCTTATTTAAATTTTCGTCTTTGCTTATAAATGCGATTACTTCATTCCAAAAGTCTTTTTGGGATAAATGCTGTTTAAGTCGATCAAATATTATTTCTGCTTCTCCAATGTAAACAATCAGTTTACCTTCTTCATTTTTTCCAAACAACAAGTAAACACCTGGATTCTTTAATTCATCTCGGTCTGCTGATTCTTTAATTAAGATTCTAGGAATTCTATATGCTTTTCCAGTCCAATTTGAAAGTTCACAAGTCATTCTTCCGTTTGGTTCTCCGTCTATTAAAAATAGTTTAATTGTTTTTCCAAATTTTTTCATGTGTTATTATCTTTTATATATAACGTCAACTCCGAAATAATAGCATTCTTACTGAGTATTTACTCCCATTGGGTGGACATCAAGTGTCAAAAGTGTTGTATTTCTTCATTTTTCACAAATATAAAAATTATTTTTAATAGATAAATCATCAAGTGATTATTTTTCTGGGTGGTTGCTAAAAGGTGAGTGTGGGGAGCATAGTATGGATTTAGTTCAACATAGCCTGCTTCTATCCTTTCGGAGGGCTCATCGCTGGATATTGCAGAACGTTCAGAGTCCTATTTATTAGCTACCGTTTTTTGTTTTCAGTCTTAAAATAGTATAACCAATTAGCGCGGAAATCAAAGACCCGATAAGTATTCCAATTTTGGCAGAATCAATGTAAGTTGGACTATTGGCAAAAGCCAAACTCGCAATAAAAATCGCCATTGTAAATCCTATTCCGGCTAAAAATGAAACTCCTATAATATGCCGATTATTAATCCCTTCGGAAACTTCAATAAGTTTTACTTTTTTGGCTAATAGTATAATAGATGAAATGCCTACACTATTACCTAAAACTAAGCAAATAATTATATTCCCTATCAGTCCTGTATCTAAATCAATATCACTATTAATCAGTACTCCTGCATTAGCAAGTGCAAAAACGGGAATAATAAAATAAGCAACCCAATCATGTAATTTATGTTCTAAATGTTGAATAGGAGATTGATATTTATTCGTCCAGTCTTCCAAATCATCAATCTGTTCAATTTGCTCTCTGCATAAGATTGGTTTTTCACATATTTCCGCTTGTTTAATATTGTTCGTTATTTTCACCAAATTATCTATGAAAGTAGGGGTGTCTATTTTTTGTCTAACAGGAACTGAGAAAGCTAATAAAATCCCTGCAATAGTTGGATGAATGCCGGATTTCAGAAATAGTATCCAAATGATTATACCAAAAATTATAAGGAAATATTTAGAAAAATATCCCTTAAAAGATAAGAAGTATAATATTCCCAAAAATATGAATGCAGCAAGCAATAAACCAACATTAATACTTCCACTATAAAAAACAGCAATGACTAATACTGCACCTATATCGTCAACAATTGCAAAAGCAGTCAGGAATAATTTTAGACTTAATGGTACCCTGTTTCCTAAAAGTTTTAAAACTGCCAGCGAAAAGGCTATATCTGTAGCCATTGGTATTCCCCAGCCATTAATTGTTTCAGTATTTTGATTTAATACTAAAAACAACATTAATGGAACTAACATCCCTCCTAATGCTGCAAAGAAAGGGAATGCAATTTTTTTGATAGAGTTTAATTCTCCAATTAAAAATTCTCTTTTAATTTCCAGACCAATCAGAAAAAAGAAAACAGCCATCAGGCCATCGTTAATCCATAATATCAATGGCTTGTATAATTCAAAATTTTCAGTTGTAAATCCAATTTTATATTGCCAAAGTGATTGATAACTGTCTCCAAATGGTGAATTTGCCCAAACAAGAGCAATAATTGTTGCAGCCAATAATAAAACTCCACTAAAGCTTTCAATTTTAACAAATTTCTGAAACGGACTTAATATGTTCTTTTGCCTCATGTTTTAATTTATAAATTTTTTCATTACTTTCAAATATAGAATTCTTATTTGTTTTACTTTAGCAATAATGGTAACCAATTCCGAAATAATAACACCCTTACCGAGTATTTCCGCCCGTTTGGTGGCCATTGCGTGTTAAAAGTGTTGTATTTCTTCATTATTTTTCACAAACCGACATAAATTTTTTCATATAAATTTACACAAACATATGAAAAAATTTATTCGGAGGTTCCCTCTGTCCTATTTATTTCAATTTTTTTCAGAGGAAATATAAAAATAATTTTTAAATAGATAAATCATCAAGTGCCAGTGAACAGATTCTTACAATTGTAATTGATTGGTTTTATGAACGAGCATAAAGAAGAAATTAGCGTTTTCCGGCAAGTACTAATTAATAATTATCTTTTGTACTATGGAGCTTTCATTGCCTTTAATCTTTATTAAATAAACTCCTTTTGCAATTGAACCGAGGTTTATCTGTTTGGTGAACTTATTGGGTTTGTTGTTGATATTTTCTTTATAAACCGATACACCCTGCATATTGAATATTTCAATTGAAATATTTTTTTTAAAATTTTGATCAAAAACAATATTGAATATTCCTGTGTTTGGATTTGGGAAGATAGAAACATTCTGTTGGGTTATTGAAATTTCATCAATTGAACTAACTTCTGTTACCGATGGGAATGCAATATAATCTATCCAAACCCAATCTGTTGTATCAATTGTTCTATAAAATTTTTCATACTCCCACCTAAAATTATGAATTCCTGCCTTTACGGGAAAAACTTCCCTGCTCCAATCAATACTTCCGCACCAATATCCCTGCAAAACACTATCAATTTTAAAAACAAGATAATTTCCTGTACCCGACATATAAGAGGTTTTTTTATAAAAGCTAATATATCCGTCGGATAAAACATTTAAATTAAGGTCAATAATTGATTTTTCGCCCAATGCAACAGTTCCTGAGCGTGCGCAATAATTCCCATTATATAAATTCATTGAGTCAATAATCCATTCCGAATCACCGCTTGAAAGATTCCATGGATATAATTCAAAATTGCCGGTTTCAAAGTTTTCAAGCGAATCAACAACCTCAATATTAAACACTCCAATAGTTGAATAATAATCCGCATTCATTTCAAGAATAAAGGGAATTTCTGTACCAACCGGTGTAGATGTAATGAGATGAAAATTCAATTCTGCTTCATTATTTGGTTGAATCTGATCAATACTATCAACAAAATTATAAATTGAAAGAGGAGTACCTGCAAGATCGGAGGTGAGCAATCCTTTTAAGTTTTGAACAGGAGCACCTCCTGTGTTTTTTAAATTTACCGTGATTTTTGCAGAATCATTTGACATAAGAGTCTTATGTTCATCGCAAAGTATTTCAATATCATTTAACTCAATAATAGGAGAATATGCAGTTAAGTTTAAATTTTCATTCCTTTGAGTATTAATGTCGCTTATTGTAGTATTTAAACAGAAATTGTAATTATCGGGTATATAATTGCTGACATCAAAATTAACAATATTGGTTTTTGTAATACTTTGCCCGGGAGGAATTATGCCAATTGAATCACCATTGCTGTTTAAAGTAATATAGTTATCATCTTCAGAAACATGAAATTGTGTGTTATAGGCAGTATCAATCCCGATGTTTTTAAGCTCTACAGAAATATTTACATTATCGCCATGGTAAATCGTTGACTTGCCTTGTGCATCAATTGAATAATTATCTAAAACTACCACTGCATTTTCGGCTGCACCAATATAAATAGTATCAACTGCAAAAATTTTATTATGAGCACTTGCCGTAACAATAATCGGATCAAAAGAAAGGGGAGAGGCTGCGATGGATAAATTCCCTGAAAAGTCGGTTTCACTATTTAAATAGATATCATCGCCGTTATTTAGACAAAAATGAATCTGAGGTTCTCCTGCATTAAAAATAATATTATCAAGGTTTCCCAGAGGTATAGAATCGGGGCAGCTAAAGGAAATAGTAGAAGGATCTTCGGTGAAAATATCCAGCTCGGTATCACCCAAAACATTCAAAGTAAATTGTAGAAACCTGTATGAGCCGGCTGTGGTCGAAGCGGCTAAAAAATGCATTTTTGCTTTTGCGGCTATTGCCCCCAATTTATATTTATTTTCAAATGGTTGTCCGCTAAATATGCTTTTAAAAAACCATGCGGAGTATAAAAATGAAGGCCCAGGTCACTTGATGGTTCTGCCAAACCAAGCCCAACTCTTGAACTTCCGAAATATGCTAGGGCTCCGCCCTGATCGTATCTTAAAAATGATTCACTTAAACAGGAATCGAAAAGTATTGGGTAACCTGTTGAAGTGCTATAACCGATTATGTCGTCAAAAGCATTAGTCAGGCAGGCAATTGTTACAATTATTCCTTGCTCAAGAGGATTGTTTAGTTCATAAACATCTTCAATGTCAAAAATGGAAACTGCCGGAGGGTGCAGATATTCATTAGGTTCACCATGGGATGCCATAAACATAAAATTAAATCCTTTATTTATCTCGCTTGTTAGTAAACTATCACTAATCTTATAAGATGTTCCACTTGAGTCAATTTCATAAAAACTATGATGAGTTCCATTCCAAAAAGGATCAATATAATCTTCAAATACTCTTTCGGTAAGCCAGGCTGCGTCACACCTTCCTCCCCATTCACCAAATAATTCAATCCCGAAATTTACCATCTCATTTGCGAAGTTGTTTAAAGGCGGATTCTTTTCGTAATTAAGGGTTTTGTTTACGAAAGCATTAGTATGTGAAACAGTTTCAACAGGTGCACGGCTAATAAAAACCTCAGGCGAAAGATCTATATTATCAGCCACTTCACCATATATTTTATTATCGTTTCCATCCCAGTTAAAGGTATTATCGAAACATGAGTAATACAAGTCGCATGGGATTGTATTATCGGCTTCGCCAGATCCATTGCTATAAACTCTTTGAACCGGAACTGTATTAACTCCTCCTCCAAGTAAAATGAATAAAGTTCCCTTATTTTCATAATAATCTTTAATGCAATTTTTTATTTTTAATTGATCGGTAGCTCCACAATAGTTTGAATAAATTTGTTGTGTTGAAATTATCTCTGTTTTAACTCCTTTCTGATTTTTCCATTCTTTTAAAGGCATAAAAGCTTCAATTAAAGAACTGTCGGCGATAATTAAATAATTTATTCTATTTGAAATATAATTTGAATTCTCAAAGTTTAAAACTTCTGGATTTATAACTTCATCTTTTAAAATGTTATAAAAAGTGCCATCATCAAAACGATTTTGATTTAAAGGTGTTGAATTTGAAGTATAACTAACATTAACCTGAAGATTTTTAATAAGATATATTTGTTTCTCAAGAGGATAATAAATAAATGGGGAAACCTCAAAAGTGAAAAACTCATAGTTGTTCATCTTTTGAGTGGAGGTATTTTTAATAATTCTAACCGGAAAAGGACCGAAAGATTTATAAATATTTTTTAAAGGCTTAACTTTTTTAGGAAGAGGTATATTTGGTTTTAAAGGAATAATTTGTTGAGTAGGTTTGATCGTAATATTTTCGGCAAACAAAACCGAATCATATGTAAAATCAATTGTTACATATTCCGAGCCATAAGGTACAACGTAATTAACAGGCAAGTAAGGTAGGGCGGGTTTACCTGCATCTATTTCCATAATATATTCGGTCCCGTTTATATCGAATTCCGAAAATTCACCGGAATCTTTTAAATCAAAATCAGTTTTATCAAAATTAATAGTAAAACCTGAGTTTTGAGATAAAACTGTGGTCGAGGAAAGTAAGAAAAATAGAAAAATTAATAATCCGGAAAGTAGATTTTTTGTTTTCATTATAAAATGTTTTTAGTTGATGAATGTGGATAAATTCATAATACTTTTTTAAACAAAAATATAATAAATCGGAAAAAAAGTCAAGCCCGATTTTGAAATAAAAAAGAAATTTCGTCAGCCGGAAATTATAAGGAGATTGTCAGAATTCTCTTATTTCTTTCAATTTGGTGTTAAAAAATCACACCATTTTCTGTAATATATGCACCATTATCTTAAACATTCAAACCAAAATCTGATTTGTTGTTGTAGGATATGGGATATGGGAATATCTTTACAAAGAAATACAAAATATATAGCTTCTCACGCAGTTAATTTTAGTTGTACTGCCCTTAAAAAAATCCCTTTTTTAAGGGCAGATTTTTTTATGCATCAATATTTGCATACCGTGCATTTTGTTCGATAAATTCACGTCTGGGGGGAACTTCATCACCCATAAGCATTGAAAAAACTCTGTCGGCTTCCATGAAGTTTTCTATGGTAACCTGCCTGAGAGTACGAAATTCGGGATTCATGGTTGTTGTCCAAAGTTGCTCAGCATTCATTTCACCCAAACCTTTATAACGTTGAATATGCACTCCCGTATCTTTTCCGTTGGGTGACATTCTGGTAACAGTTTCTTCTCTTTCTTCTTCGCTCCAGCAATATTGTTGATCTTTTCCTTTTTTAATAAGATAAAGCGGTGGAGTGGCAATATAAACATATCCTTTTTCGATTAGTTCTTTCATATATCGGAAAAAGAAAGTAAGTATCAAAGTTGCAATATGGCTTCCGTCAACATCGGCATCAGTCATAATAATTACTTTATGATAACGCAATTTTCCAAGATTAAGAGCCTTACTGTCTTCTTCGGTTCCTATAGAAACTCCGAGTGCGGTGAACATATTTTTTATTTCATCGCTTTCAAATATTTTATGCTGCATAGCTTTTTCAACATTCAATATTTTTCCTCTTAAAGGAAGAATTGCCTGAAATTTTCTGTCGCGGCCTTGTTTAGCAGTACCACCCGCCGAGTCGCCCTCCACGAGATATATTTCGCATAATGAGGGGTCTCTTTCCGAGCAATCGGAAAGTTTTCCGGGTAAGCCTGAACCGGAGAGAACATTTTTTCTTTGAACAAGTTCCCTTGCTTTACGGGCTGCATGACGAGCCGTTGCGGCCAGAATAACTTTGTTAACAATAGTTTTAGCTTCTTTTGGGTTTTCTTCGAGATAATTGGAAAGCGATTCGCTGACCATTTGATCAACCGAACCCATAACCTCTGAATTACCAAGTTTTGTTTTTGTCTGGCCTTCGAATTGAGGTTCGGCAACTTTAACAGAAATTATTGCCGTGAGCCCTTCACGAAAATCATCGCCGCTAATATCAAATTTAAGCTTTGCCAGCATTCCCGATTTATCGGCATAACTTTTCAAAGTTCTTGTCAAACCACGCCTAAAGCCCGATAAATGTGTTCCGCCTTCGTGAGTGTTAATGTTATTTACGTAAGAATGAAGATTTTCGGAAAAAGAAGTATTGTATTGCATAGCAATTTCAACTGGAGTATTGTTTTTTTCACCTTCAATGCAAATTGGTTCGGGCATTAATTTTTCGCGGGTAGCATCTAAATAATTAATAAAATCTTTCAGTCCTTCTTCCGAATAAAATGATTTGCATAAGAATTCGCCCGATTCGTTAGTTTCCCTTTTATCGGTAATGCTTAGTGAGATACCTTTATTCAGAAAAGCCAATTCACGTAATCTGGTTGCCAATATGTTGAATTCATAAACTGAAACATTAAAAATTTCATCATCGGGCATAAAAATTATTTCTGTTCCCGATTTTGTTGATTCGCCAACAACTTTTACATCTGCTAAAGGTTTTCCTTTATGATATTCCTGATGAAAAATTTTGCCTTCTCTATAGACATTTGCTTTTAACCATTTCGAAAGCCCGTTAACACACGATACTCCAACACCGTGTAAACCTCCCGAAACTTTATATGATCCTTTATCGAATTTTCCTCCTGCATGCAGTACTGTCATAACTACTTCCAAAGCCGAACGGTTTTCTTTTTCGTGCATTCCGGTTGGGATTCCCCGACCGTTATCCATGACTGTAATTGAATTATCTTCGTTAATATATACTTCAATTTGGTCGCAGTATCCTGCAAGGGCTTCATCAATTGAATTATCAATAACTTCATATACTAAATGATGTAGTCCTCGAGTAGAAACATCACCAATATACATAGCAGGCCGCTTACGGACAGCTTCAAGCCCTTCAAGAACCTGAATGTTGTCGGCGGTATAATTATTTTCAGCAAAGTTTGCTTTTTGTTCATCTGTCATAATCAAATACTTATGGTTTCTTATTAATCATGCAAAGGTAGTGTTTATTTATTGATTATTTTATGTTTTTTATCATAAAAAATGATAGAATTTGAAAGGTATTTTTTTTCTAAAATTAAATCAAAAAGTATTGTCAAATTATAGAGAAATTAAAGTTTGATTTTATATGAAAAACGAATAAAACCTGAAAGCACGATCCGTGGTGATAGCTACGTTCGGATATGTCGAAACCCCAAATTTAAAACCAAATAAGAGGAACAAAGAACAAAGAACAAAGAACAAGAAATAAATAACTTAAAAACTTAAGCTGCACCCAATTCTCATTATTCTCGGAATATCATAATGCTGTGGGTTTTGTAATTTCATTTGGTAAAGAGTTCTGTATGATTCGGGATCAAGTTGCTGGTTGATTTCAGTTTGATAAGCTGCGCTGGATAGATATCCGTCATCATCAGGCCTGCCTGTATTAGGATAAACGTAGAAAATATTCTTACTATTTAATAAATTTTCAATCAAAAAATAAATATTTATACCCAATCGGTTTTTCAAATAAAATCCTTTTTCGAGTTTTAGATTTACCATATTAAAATCAGGAGTATATTCAAAGGATTCTTTTGTTCTCGGAACATGATAAGGTGTTCCTTTCCTAAATTGATAATAAAAGCTTACTCCAAAATCTTCAAGGATTTTACACTTTCCAATTGTAGGCCCCATGTAATCGTTTCTAATTCCGAAATTAAAACCGGCATAAGAATTTACGACTAAATCCGATATTTCGGTATAATTCAAATCTTCTTTATCGGGAAAAAGTTTTGTGATACTTGCATTGAAATTAAAACCTGAAGTTTTTGGTGAAAAATAATTGATGGAAGCAATTAATCCTTTATTAATTATTGTTTCTTTACTATTTAAAATAGTGGGATAATTTTGAGGGAATGCTCCTAAAACATTCTCAACATACAATTTAACAATAGTGGTCTTAGCTATAGAATGTCGGAAAATTATCCTTTGAACTTTGTCCAAAGATGATCTTATTTTTATTCTTCGTCTTTTCTGATTATTTCTATTGTAAAATTACTTGCAAGGGCGGCAATTGCACCAACTGCTGCAAGCACCGGCAAAATGGCTGCTCCAATTATTCCAAGTGTAACAGGGATTTCAATAATTGTTTTTCCTGCTTCGTTTTTAATAATTATTCTTCTGACGTTACCCTCGTGTATGAGTTCTTTGATTTTTTTTAAAAGGTCTTCGCCTTTTACCTTGAATTC
>JAEINX010000135.1 GCA_016342645.1 Bacteroidales bacterium
TAGTAGTTTGGTTTATAAACAAAAAAAGCCTCAATTTGAGGCTTTAGTAGCGGGGGCCGGATTCGAACCAACGACCTTTGGGTTATGAGCCCAACGAGCTACCACTGCTCCACCCCGCAATATATCTTTTAATAAATTTTCAATGAACGATTTCTTTTCGGATGAACCAACGATCTGGCGTATGCCCGAGCTACCACTGCTCCACCCCGCAATATATTTTTAATTAATTTTTTCCAATTTCTTCAATGAACGCTTTGTTTAGAGCGATTTAATATTCCATTAAAAGTATCGCACCGAACAATATTTCTTTATTTTTTGAGAGTGCAAAGATATATTTTGTTTCTTTGCAAACCAAATTAATTTTAAAAAATATTTTTTTATGAAGCATAGAGCGGGCTTTGTTAATATTATTGGCAATTCAAATGTCGGTAAATCAACCATCATGAATGCTCTGGTTGGTGAAAAACTTTCTATAATTACCTCAAAAGCACAAACCACAAGGCATAGAATTATGGGAATTGTAAATGGTGATGATTTTCAGATTGTTTATTCTGATACACCCGGTATTATTGACCCAAAATATAAATTGCAGGAGTCGATGATGAAATTTGTTGATAGTGCATTTATTGATGCCGATGAAATTCTATTCGTTACTGAAATTAATGAGAATTTTAATAATGAAGAAATAATAAAAAAACTTGTCGATTCTAAAATTCCGGTTATACTTTTGATTAATAAAATTGACCTTTCTGATCAAAAAAAAGTAGTCGAAAAAATGGAATATTGGAAATCAAAACTCAGTAATGCTGAAATAATTCCTGTTTCGGCTCTTGAAAATTTTAATTTGGAAAAGGTTCTTGAAAAAATTGTTGAGAATCTTCCTGAAGCAGAGCCATACTTTCCAAAAGATGAATTAACAGATAAAACTATTCGTTTTTTTGTTTCTGAAATAATTCGTGAAAAAATTCTTTTGAATTACCAAAAAGAAATTCCTTATTCGGTTGAAATAAAAATTGAGGAATATAAAGAAACAGAAAACTTAATTAAAATTAAATCAACAATTTATGTTACCCGTGAGTCTCAAAAAGCTATAATAATCGGGCATAAAGGGAATTCAATTAAAAAAGTTGGAACCGAAGCACGCTTGGATATTGAAGAATTTGTTGATAAAAAAGTTTATCTCGAATTGAGTGTCAAAGTATTGAAAGATTGGAGAAATAAAGAAAATCAATTAAAAAGATTCGGTTATATTGATTAATTTTACTAAAAAAAACTATGGGAAATATTTTAGCAATAGTTGGAAGGCCGAATGTTGGAAAATCGACATTTTTCAACAGGTTGACAAAATCACGTCAAGCCATTGTTGAAGAAACAAGCGGTGTTACTCGTGACCGGCATTACGGCATTTCAGATTGGAATGGATTTGATTTTTCACTTATTGATACGGGTGGCTATGTTGTCGGTTCGGATGATGTTTTTGAAGAAGAAATCAGAAAACAAGTTATCCTTGCCATTGAAGAAGCTGATGTTATTATTTTTCTTGTTGATGTGAAAGATGGGCTTACAAGCCTTGATGAAGATGTTGCAAATCTGCTTCGAAAGAGTGATAAGAAGGTTTTTTTAGTTGTCAACAAAGTTGATACTTCGGCAAAAATTGGTGATGCCTCTGAATTTTATAGTCTGGGGCTTGGAGAGGTTTATTGCATTTCCTCAATAACCGGAAGTGGCACAGGCGAGTTACTTGATGATGTTGTTAAAGAATTTTTGCATATTGAAGAAGAGGAAGTGACTGATTTGCCTAAATTTGCAGTTGTCGGGCGACCAAACGTAGGTAAATCTTCATTGATAAATTCATTAATCGGAACCGATAGAAATATTGTAACTCCGGTTGCCGGAACTACACGAGATTCGATTTATACACCATATAATAGTTATGGTTTTGAATTTCTTTTTGTTGATACCGCCGGATTAAGAAAAAAATCCAAAGTTTCTGAAAATATTGAATTTTATTCTGTAATGCGTTCTATAAGAGCTATAGAGAACAGTGATGTTTGTCTAATTCTAATTGATGCTACCCAAGGATTCGAATCTCAGGATCAAAATATTTTTCATCTCGCCGAAAAAAACAGAAAAGGTATTGTGATTGTCGTAAACAAATGGGATTTAGTTGATAAAGAAACAAATACTCATAAAGAGTTTGAAGAACGAATAAGACAACAAATTGCTCCATTTTCTGATGTCCCAATAGTTTTTACTTCTGTAATAACTAAGCAAAGAATTATTAAGACACTTGAAATTGCCCGTGATGTTTACAAGAAGCGATCAATAAGAATTACAACTTCAAAGCTTAATGATTTGATGCTTCCAATAATTCAGAATACACCGCCTCCGGCATTGAAAGGTAAATATATCAGAATTAAATATGTTACGCAACTGAAAACGAGTTTTCCGGCATTTGCTTTTTTCTGTAATCATCCTCAATATGTAAAAGATGCCTACAAAAGATTTTTAGAAAACAAGCTTCGTGAACTTTTTGATTTTACGGGTGTTCCAATTCAGATTTATTTTCGTGAAAAATAATGGAAAACAGTATCAGAATTGATAAATACTTATGGGCAATCAGGATTTTCAAAACCCGTAGCCTTGCTTCACAGGCATGTAAAGCCGGTAAAATTAAAATTGATGGGAATAATATTAAGGCTTCACGTGAAGTCAAAATTGACGATATTATTACAATTCAAATTGGGCAATTGTCGAAAACAATAAAAGTTAAAAATATAATAAAAAATCGTGTTTCGGCAAAACTTGCAATAGAAAATTATGAATATCTTACACCTGCCGAAGAATATGAAAAATTAAAATTACAAAAAGAAATGAATATAGAATACCGCGACCGTGGTAGTGGCAGGCCGACTAAAAAAGAAAGAAGAATTATTACGAAATTGAAGAAGGAGAAATTTTAATTCAATGATTTTAAACCAAATAATATGAATAATTTTAAACCAATTGTATTTATTATTTTTTTATTTGCAATACTTTTTCTAACAAATTGCAATAGAAATGAACCGTATGAAGCTGATATTGTCTTCTACAATGTTGAAAACTTATTCGATACAATTGATGATCCATTGAAAAATGATAAGGATTTTTTACCTGACGGGAGAAATAATTGGAATTCCGAAAAGTATTTTCATAAACTTGAAAACATTTCAAAGGTACTTTCAAGTATTGATAGTATCAATTTGCCGGCAATTATCGGGCTTTCAGAAGTTGAGAACATTGAAGTGATCCGGGATTTGATAAATACCGGTAATTTGAAAAACGGAAATTATAAAATAATTCATCAGGAAAGTCCTGATGAAAGAGGGATTGATGTTGCTTTGATTTACAGAGAAAAATATTTTCATCCTGAATATCAGAAAGCAATAGAAATTGCTTTCCCATTCAAAAAGGAGGAAAAAACCCGGGATATTCTTTATGTGAAAGGAAATACTGATGGTGGAGAAATTTTGCATGTATTTATTAATCACTGGACTTCCAGGTGGGGTGGAAAAGAGGAGTCAGAACCAAAACGATTGTTTACAGCTTCTGTTTTGAAGAAATATTCGGATTCAATATTAAAAAACGATATAAATGCAAACATTATAATTCTCGGCGATTTAAACGATAACCCAAATAATGAAAGTGTTTTTGAAATTTTAAAAGCAGAACAATCTTTCAAACCAATAAAACGAGCTACTTTGAACAACCTTCTTTTTGAAAAATTTAAAAAAGGGGAGGGGACTCTTTTTTATAATGGCTGGGATATGTTTGATCAGATTATTGTTTCATCAAATTTAATTGAAGAAAATTTGATTTGCGGCGAAGCAGAAATTTTCAATCCCGAATGGATTTTATTTAAAACAAAAGAAGGAGAATTTCGCCCAAACCGTACTCAAGGCAGGCAATATTATGGGGGTTATAGCGATCATCTTCCGGTTTATTTTTCATTGGATTTTGGAAGATAGCATTCAAAATCGTTAATATAAATATATATCTGTAACAAAGCTTTATTCTGTTTGTTAAGTGTGTTTTTTCGGTTGAAAATAACTGTGTATTTTGCTTTCATATTTAATTAGGTTTTGTGATACCTAAAATTGCAATTTTTTTTATTGGTATCACATTGGTATCACAAATTGTGACTATTTGAGGAAATAAAATGGCATTTAGGAAAACTGTAAGTAATTAAAAAAGAAGCAGGGGAAACATAAAGACAAAAAAAAGCCCCTAATTTAGGGGCTTTGCGGTCTGGACGAGACTCGAACTCGCGACCTCCTGCGTGACAGGCAGGCATTCTAACCGACTGAACTACCAGACCAATATTTTTAAGAACGTCTTCCTTTAAAAAAGGAGTGCAAAAGTAAGTATTATTTTTACACTACCAAATAATAATTAGCTTTTTTATAAGTTTTTTTATTCAATAATATTTTATAAATGAATAGTATTGAAAATAAGGGGAATAAGGAAATTATTGGTAGCAAATTTATACTTTATTTCCCTTATTCCATTATTACCCCTTTTCGGTTTTAAAAACAAGCATTTATAATATTATCATCAGCAATATTTACCAGAGTTACTTTTAGCTTAGGTTCTGATTTCATTGCACGTTTTATTGAAAAAATAGCTTCTTTGTTTCTTGCCCAGCTCCGGCGTGCAAGACCATTGTTAACATCCCAGTACAGCATGGATTTTAATCTTCTTTCCGAATCGTCAGAGCCGTCGAGCACCATTCCAAATCCACCATTAATTACTTCACCCCAACCTACACCTCCGCCATTATGAATAGAAACCCAAGTAGCTCCTCTAAAAGAGTCGCCAATTACATTTTGAATGGCCATATCGGCAGTAAAGCTTGATCCGTCATAAATATTTGCTGTTTCGCGATAAGGCGAATCGGTACCGGAAACATCGTGATGATCTCGGCCCAAGACCACAGGAGCAGAAATTCTACCTTCTTTCACAGCTTTATTAAAAGCTTCAGCGATTCGAGTACGGCCTTCGCAATCTGCATAAAGTATTCGTGCCTGAGATCCGACAACCAATTTGTTTTCTGCGGCGGCTTTTACCCATAATAAATTATCGTTTAGTTGTTGTTTTATTTCATCTGGGGAATTTTCCAGCATATTTTCAAGGATTTCGGCTGCAATTTTATCCGTAGTTGCAAGGTCTTCAGGTTTTGAACTTGTGCAAACCCATCGGAAAGGCCCAAATCCGAAATCAAAACACATTGGGCCCATAATATCTTCAACATAAGAAGGATACCTGAAAGTTCCGTCATCCTTCATTATGTCGGCACCGGCACGGCTTGATTCCAATAGAAATGCGTTTCCGTAATCCCAAAAATACATTCCATTTTTGGTGAGACGATTTATTGCGTTAACCTGCCTGATGAGAGATTTTTGAACTTCTAATTTAAATTGTTCAGGATCATCAACCATCATTTTATTTGCTTCCTCGAAACTTAAGCCAACAGGATAATATCCACCGGACCAAGGATTATGCAAGGATGTTTGATCTGAACCAAGTTCTACATTAATATTTTCGTCGGCAAATTTTTCCCAAATCTCAACTATATTTCCCTGGTAAGCGAGTGAGACTGCTTCTTTATTTTTTCTTGCTTTTTCAAGTCTTATTATCAATTTATCCAAATCTGTGTAAACTTCATCAACCCAACCTTGTAAATGCCGTTTTTCAATAGCTTTCGGATTTACTTCAGCAATAACACAAATTGCCCCGGCTATGACAGTTGCTTTTGGTTGAGCTCCTGACATTCCTCCGAGTCCGGAAGTTACAAATACCTTTCCTCCAAGCCCATTTTCACCATCTGCTAATTTTCTTCCGGCATTTAAAACCGTAATAGTTGTTCCGTGAACAATTCCCTGAGGCCCGATGTACATGAATGAACCGGCAGTCATTTGTCCGTATTGTGATACTCCGATTGCATTAAATTTTTCCCAATCATCAGGTTTTGAATAATTAGGGATTACTAAACCATTAGTTACCACAACCCGGGGTGCATCTTTATGCGATGGAAATAAACCCATCGGATGACCGGAATACATTGCCAAAGTTTGACCATCAGTCATTTCGCCAAGATATTTCATTGTCAATAAATATTGAGCCCAATTTTGGAAAACTGCACCATTTCCACCATAAGTTATCAATTCGTGCGGATGTTGTGCAACAGCATCATCGAGATTATTGCTTAACATCAACATTATAGCAGCAGCTTGCTTGGATTTGTGAGGGTAATCATCAATTTTTCGTGCCGAAATTTTATAATCAGGCCTAAAACGATACATATAAATTCTACCGAATTTTTTCAATTCTTCGGCAAATTCGTGAGCTAATATTTTATGATGTTTAGGGTCGAAATATCTGAGTGCATTTCGTAAAGCTAATTTTTTTTCGTTTTCGTTTAAGATGTCTTTTCTAACAGGGGCATGACTTATTGTGGTGTCATATGGTTTTGATTTTGGTAAATCATCGGGAATACCATGCAAAATTGCTTTTTTGAAATTATTTGCCTTCATTATTAGCATGTTGTCTATTTTACTTTAATATATTCTAATTCTTTTTTTATATGATTTAAAACTCCTTCAAACCAATCGGTTAAGTCGCTTCCTATTTTGATTTTATGAACATCTGTTTTACTTTCAGACCACTGGGCATTCATTGCAAAATGGAATCTGTCAATATTAACCACTTTAGTATCCTTTTCTATGTATTTAATAAAACTTTTATCAGTTGTTGATACTATTTCATCAAAGCTTTTTTCTTGTTCTTCAATCTCTCTTTGAGCGTAAATATGCCAATGAGGTTGAGGGTGATTATCAGAATTATCATAGTAATTATCCCAATCAGCTCTAAATAATTGAGTTTTATTTTTATCAACTTTCCCCTGAAATACAGACAATGTAAAAAAGATATTTGGCAATATTTTTTTTCTCTTACTAATGCTCTTGTTTAAAACAAATCTGATTTCAACATAAAGCCAAAAATCATTAAACCAATTAAGTACATTTACTGGAAGACTATTATTTTTCTTTTGATTTATTGCATGAGAAATATTTTTCCCATTTATCACATAGGTTAAAGCTTCTTTCGGTAAAAGATTAAAAGTTTTATCAACATAATTTTGTCCAACATTATTTAGTTTATCAATAATCTTTTTCATAATTATGCTACAATTCGTAAATAGAGGATTTTATATATTCATCAATCACACCAAAATAATTAATATTACCTTCATTAATTTGTTTGCCAAAATGAACTAATTTTTCAAAAATAAAACTATTTTCCAATTCTTCTGTGATTTCAGGTATTGGAATATTTGCAGTATATTTTTTTCCTAAATCCCAACCTTTTAATAATTCTTTTGAATAAATAGCAAGTAATTCATTAAAAAACGAGCTATTAAAAATGGAAAGATAAAAATAGTAGTAATCTTTATTTTTAAATTCTTTTTTTGGAATCCATCCATTTCCTCTTTCAATAACAAATTCTCCTTTTTCATCAAATGCAAAAGAACCTGATTTGCCAAATTCTGTAGAAACTAATTTGACCGAAATAGGTAATAATCTTGGAGCAAAATCACTTAAACTCCACCAATAAGGAATTTTCTTTTTCCTGTTTACTAATGAATTTTTATTTTGCAATAAAATATTTTTATAGAAATATGGTGCTTTCTTTACGAGTTCATTTTCTGATGAGATTAAAATATTACATTTATTTGAATAAGGAAACCATGTATAATTAACGATACTTAAAAACCCGTTTTTTATGGAATCATTATCAATAGATGGTCTAAAAAAATTTCTTTCTTCTTTGGGTAAAGAATTATAAATATCTATTGAAATTTTAAAAACTTTATTATTACCAGTTCTTATTCCTTGCTTGACATTAAAAATATATTGAACGGGTTTTAATTTTTTTAACAGTATTAATTCATCCAAATGTTTTTTTAATTCTAATTCAGCATAAGAATTTATTTTCCAATTGTCTTTTTCAGGGTATTCATCAGGAACATAAATATTATGCGATTTATTTTCTTTTACATAAGGTAATATTTCATAATTCACTTTTCTTAAATCTCTAAAAGCATTAGCTATCATTCCTTTTTCATTTTTAGTCCACAATAATAAAGGATTAATAACAGATTTAGGTTTTTGTCCGATTAGGATACTTACATCTGTTAGGGCATGTTCAAAAACAAAATTCCCAAGTTTACCGATAAGTAATAGAGATAATGTGTCTTTTATTTCATTTCTCAGTTTTTGATATGAGTCCATCAATAAAATGGACGATGGCATAACTGTTCCTATAATACCTGTTTCTTTCAAAGATTGAATACTTTTAAATATAAAAGCACTTGCAATATTTGGCTTTCGCTTAGATTCATTTCCAAGGACTGATGATACTATCTCTCTATCATCTTTACTCATTAATTCCCATGATAAAAATGGAGGGTTCATTAGAATCAAATCGTAATCATTTTCCCAGTCTTCTGTGAGAGAATTATTTACTTTTTGTAAATTAATAGAGAGACTATCTCCCCATTCTCTTTTTTCATAGGATAATAAAAAATTTGAAATATTAATTGCTGATTCTGATTTGTCGAGTCCATTTATTATGACACTTCCAGTGTAGCCTAATGATTTTAATTGTTTAAGAAATTCCAAAAGAAATTCAGAACTTCCGCAAGCAGGGTCAAGTATTTTAAGCATTGGTTTTTCTAAAACATTCAATTTTGAAATAGAATATTCAACAATACTTCTGGCAAGGAAAGATGGTGTATAATGAAAACTTGAATAAAGTTGATAATTGGAATCATATTTAGAATCATAAAACCCAAACAAATCTTGATTTCGATTATAAAAAATAGCTTCTTTTTGTGCTTCTTGGAATAATTGCCCTGCAGTATGTCTTAATAATAAATCAACATTTAATTCTAAATTTTTGTAATTAATATTTTTTAGTCTATCCAGATAATTTTCTAGTCCAGCAACTCTTTCAAAATTTGAGATATTCCATTTTGTAAAATCAATGTCTTTTAAGCATGTATTCTCTTGGTAAGCAATTAAAAGCAATAACAATTGATTTATTGCTTGGATTCCTTCTTTGGCTTCGCCTGTTAAATTCCTTAGGCTTCTATAAATATCAATGATATAAGGTACAATATCATATTCGGTTTTATATGAATCTTTTAATAGATAATCATAGAATTTCGGAAGATTATTTTGAATTAGAGTTAATTTGTAAGATTCCTTTTTATCTTTTAACCAATTATATAAACTAACATTGTCATTATTAAGGGTTAGAAAATTTTTTGTATTACTTGACCATGCATAAGAATAATAATCATTTTGATTTTTATTTGAATCAAAGTCTATACAAAAATCTCCATAACCACCATTTAAAAGGATATATTTATTTTTTTGTTCTGAAGAAAACAGATTTATTGGCAACAAACCTAATTGTTTTTTCCAACTGCTTATGTCATTTAATTCATTCATTGTTTTTTCATTAAATTTTCTTTGTCAAAAATTTAACTATTTTACCGTTATTATCATGTTAATCCTTTAATTTTGTTAACCCTTTCCTGCTTGTCCAAATTAAAATTATAAATTACAATACTCCGGTCTTTTTTAATATTTCATCTAAGTCGGTATGTTTTCTTGAATATTCACTTAGTGCTTTTATAAGTTTTTCTTGCTCTCTTTGTACCGGTTTTATTGCAGTTCGCCTGTCCCAAATGACAAAACCTATTAATGAGAATACTGCTCCAAGAATAAAAAACAATAATACATATATATTATCAAGTTGTTTTTGTTGAGCTTCAAATCTTATTTCCATGCCTTCAAATTTAATATTCATCTCATTTCGCAAGGATTTTATTTCCTGTTCAGTTTGAATAATCCTATCGCGATCTTCCAAAGTAAAAGGCA
>JAEINX010000136.1 GCA_016342645.1 Bacteroidales bacterium
TGGATATTTCTTTTTTCATGGAGATTGTTTTGAAATTATTTGTTCTACTAAAGTAGTTCTTTTTTTCTTTCCAGACCTTCAAAATAAATTTTAGCCAAAAAAATTGAAATTAATAATATTTTTCTAATTTTGCTATAGTTTTATAAAAAGTTAACTATTGTTCAAAAATAACTCATGGATTTAATAAATACAATTTTTGATAATGTTACTTTTCTAATGTTTTCCAGTATTATCTTATCATTTCTGATAACTTATATTTCTATTCCAACCATAGTATCGGTCGCAAAAACCAAGCATTTAGTTGATGAACCAAGTGGACGAACATCGCATAACGGAAGTATTCCAACATTAGGAGGTATCGCAATTTTTGCAGGTATATTAATTTCATTATTAATTTTTATTGATTTAAGATTATTTTCATCAATTCAATATATTACACCTGGATTACTAATACTTTTTTTTATTGGATTAAAAGATGATATTCTTTCAATTAGTTGGAAGAAAAAACTATTAGGACAAATTATTGCTGCATTGATTGTTATTCTTTTAGGAGATATTCGTATTACTAATCTTCACGGATTTTTTGGTGTTTATGAAATTGGTTATTTATTAAGTGTTTTATTAAGCCTTTTTATTTTTATTGTAATAATTAATTGCTTTAATTTAATAGATGGAATTGATGGCCTTTCAGCAGGGATGGGTATAATTGCATCGATTGTTTTGGGTGTTTGGTTCTTTATTATTAATAATAATCAGTATTTTATTTTGTCTTTTGGGATTACCGGTTCATTGTTGGCCTATTTTTATTTTAACGTCTTTTCCAAAAAAAATAAAATTTTTATGGGCGATACCGGAGCATTAATTATTGGTTTTTTAATAGCAGTTTTAATAATAGAATTTAATGAATATAATATTGGGCTAAATAGTATCTACGCAATAAAATCTGCACCGGCAGTTTCTATCGGTATTTTATTTGTTCCTCTTTTTGATACTTTACGAGTTTTTATTATAAGGATTTCCCGCAAGAAGTCACCTTTTCATCCTGATATGGAACATCTCCATCATAAATTGATTAAGATAGGAAATTCCCATTTCAAAGCAACAATGATTTTATTAGGCATAAATATTCTGTTTATTATAATAGTATATTTTCTGCAGGGAATAGGTATTTTAAAACTTACTTCTATTATTCTAATTTTAGGACTTCTTTTATCTTTAATTCCTGTTTTTCTGGCAAGGAAAAAAAAATAATTTTAATAAATATTTCAATCGTATTATTTTGAATCATTAATTCTGCAGATTGTTTTTTCAATTAAAACAGTATTTTTTCAAAAAGTCAAGAAATAATTTTTTAAGTAGATAAGTATCCCCAATAAATCTCCTCCCCAAGCATTTTCTCTCCACAACCCCCCCCTTCTTTCTAAAATTTATATATTTGCAACTTTGCTTATGTCTATTTTTTTGTGTTTACCAAAAAAATTAGCAAAGAATTTTGAAGTAGAAGATTATTAAATGGATATTATTAATTATTAAATTTAAATTATGAGAAAACTTATTTTAGCTCTAAGTATCGTAATCTTAGCAGGTTTTGGTATGAACTCAAATGCCTGTACCAATTACTTAATTACAAAAGGTGCATCGACCGATGGATCTACAATGATCAGTTATGCTGCCGATTCCCATGTTTTATACGGCGAATTATATCATTGGCCTGCGGCAACTTATCCGGAAGGAACAATGATGAAAGTTTTTGAATGGGATACCGGAAAATTTCTTGGAAAAATCAAACAAGCTGCCGAAACATATAATGTTATTGGAAATATGAATGAATTTCAGGTTGCAATTGGTGAAACAACTTATACAGGACGTTCGGAATTAGGCAGCCAGCCTGGTGCAATTGTGGATTATGGTGGCCTAATTTATATTGGTTTACAACGTTCAAAAACCGCTCGCGAAGCAATTCGGATTATTGCTGAATTAATGGACGAATACGGGTATGCAAGTACAGGCGAATCTTTTTCAATTTCCGATCCGAATGAAGTTTGGATAATGGAATTGATAGGAAAAGGCGGCACCATAACATTGACAAAAACAGCTTTAAAAAATCTTGCAAAAACAGATATTCCTAAAGCAACCTTAAAAAAATTAGAACTTCTTAAAGGAAAATCTTTCAAAACAAATGCTGAATTTGAAAAAGCTCTTGAAGGAAATATTGGAAAATGTGATGCAAAACATTTTGGTAATATAATTTTAAGAAATGCTGAAATGTCTGAAAAAGGTGGCGTTTGGGTTGCTTTAAAAATCCCAGACGGCTACGTTTGCAGTCATGCCAATCAGGCAAGAATAACAACTTTCAATTATCAGGAAGTCAATAATTGGGACGATCCGAATGCAGATGTTTTCAACTCAAAAGATGTTATTTCTTTTGCCAAAAGAGAAGGTTTTTATGCCGGGCCTGATAAAGATTTTAGTTTTTCCGATGTTTATGCTCCGGTTGATTTTGGTGGTGCACGATTTTGCGAAATCCGTGTTTGGACAATGTTTAATCAAGTGGTTGGCGGAATGGATCAATATTGGGAATATGTTAAAGGAAATATTATTCATCCGAAAGAGCATGTTGAAGGAGAACCTTTAACTCCCGAAAATTTTGCAAGTAACCGTATGCCTCTTTGGGTCAAGCCAAATAAAAAGGTTTCTGTTCACGATATGATGATGTTTATGCGCGATCATCTTGAAGGAACAGAATTAGATATGAGTTTAGATATTGGTGCCGGTGCCTTTGGTAATCCTTATCGTTGGCGACCATTGACTTGGAAAGTTGATGATGTGGCTTATTGCAACGAAAGAGCTACTGCAACACAACAAACAGGTTTTTCGTTTGTTACACAATCGCGTTCATGGTTGCCAAATGAAATCGGTGGAATTTTTTGGTTTAGCGTTGATGATGCTGCAAGTTCAGTATATATTCCAATGTATTCAAGTATTACAGAAGTTCCCGAAGTTTTCCAAAGAGGTAATGGAGCAATGATGGAATGGTCGGACAATTCAGGGTTTTGGGTTTTTAATCAGGTTAGTAACCTTGTTTACACCCGTTATAATTTGATTCACCCCGATGTTGAAAAGTTACAATTAGCATTTGAAAATGAGTTTATTGACTTTACTGCTGCTGTTGATGCCGGAGCAAAGAGTCTATATCAAAAAAATAATGAATTAGCTGTTGCTTATTTGACTAATTATTCTGTAAACCAAGGAAATCGTGTGGTCAATGATTGGAAAAAGTTTTATCAATACCTATTTATGAAATATATGGATGGTAATGTGAAAGAACCTAATCCCGGATATCAGAATCCAAAACTTCAGCAACCCGGTTATGGCGAAGAATGGTACAGAAGGATTGTTAAAGATACTGGAGATAAGTTTAAGGTAATCGGATCAGCACATTAGTTGGTTTGCTTATAGTTTGGAAGCCGGTTTTGAATAAGGATGTGAAAAGGACAAATCTTTTAACCCCCAAATCAATATCGGCTTTCTTATTTTAACAAAAAACATAAATATTTTATGAAAATCTTCATTTCTTTAATAATCACAATTATTTTTTTTCAGCAATCTTACTCTTGTACAAATCTAATCGTAACCAAAGGTGCATCTGCTGATGGATCAACTTTCTTGGTCTATACAAACGATGGCGAATGGCTTTACAGAATTAATAAAACTCCGGCAAAAGATCACAAACCCGGAGATTCACTAACTTTCAAAAGTCGTTCTGGTGTTGAGGGGAAAATTCATCAGGTTTCGCATGCTTATGGTGTTGTTGGTTTTCAAATGAATGAACATCAACTTGCATTAGGTGAAACAACTTTTACAGGAAAAGAGGAACTGTGGAACAAATCAAAATATTTAGAATATTGGCATTTGATGACCCTTGCTCTTGAGCGTGCAAAAACTGCTCGCGAAGCCATTAAAGTAATAACTTCTCTTGCCGAGCAATATGGATATGGCAGCGAAGGCGAATCTTTTTCTATTGCCGACCCAAACGAAGCATGGATACTCGAAATGGTTGGTACCGGTGATGGAGGAGAAGGGGCTGTTTGGGTGGCAATGAAAATTCCTGACGGTTTTATTTCAGCTCATGCAAACATGGCAAGAATTGGCGAATTTCCATTGGATGATCCTGAAAATTGTCTTTTCTCCGACAACGTTATTTCTTTTGCAATCGAAAAAGGATATTATGATCCGAATTCAGGTGAGCCATTTCGTTTCAATGAAGTTTATAATGATATTACACCCGATCGTCTAAAATATTGTGAAACTAGGGTTTGGAGCATGTTTAATCGAGCAGCACCTTCAATGAATCTTTCGAGTGATTATTGTCGTGCAGTTGAAAATGCTAAACCTTATCCTTTATGGATAAAACCTGATGAAAAATTATCACTTTTTGATGTTATAGCTCTGGTCCGTGACCATTATGAAGGAACTGATTTTGATATGACTAAAGGATTGGATGCCGGCCCTTTCGGAAACCCGAATCGTTGCAGGCCTTTATCTTGGAAAATAGATTCGGTAAATTATTCATGGGAAAGGCCAATTTCTACTTATAACTCGGCTTTTTCCTACATCGCTCAACTACGTTCTTGGTTACCCGATGAAATTGGGGGTATTACTTGGTTTGGTGAAGACGATACATATTTTACCTGCTATATTCCTATTTATTGCAATAACACAACAATCCCTAAAGCTTTCACGGTTGGAGATATTAATAAGTTTTCATGGGAATCGGCATGGTGGATTTTTAATTTTGTTTCAAATTTTGCAAACTTAAAATACTCATATATGATTAAAGATATTAAAAAAGTGCAAAGCGAACTTGAAAACAAAATCATTAATCAACAGGATTCCCTTACTCAAATGGCTCTAAAATTAAATAAGCAGGAAAGGATTAATTTCTTAAGCGATTATTCGATAAATTGTGGTGCAATGGTTGTAGAAAAATGGAAAGAGCTTGGAGAATTCCTGATAATGAATTATAATGATGGCTATGTTAAGGATAAAAATAAGCATATTACTTCTCCTGGATATCCAGATGAATGGAAAAAAGAAATTTTAAGTAGATATCCTGATAAATTTGAAATTAAAAATAATGAAAAATAGGAATTAAAATGAAAACCTTCATTCACATAAAATAGAATCTTGTTGGGTATGGAAAATTTTATTTTTTTTAATGTCTTTTTATTAATATCTTGCAAAACTAGTTCTTATAATAATTAAAGAAATGAAGAATTCAAATATTTGTGATTATTAATTATAAATTATTAGCAACTTTTGTTAATTTTGTAAAATATATTTGATTATCATAAATAGAAATTTTTAAATCTAATATCATGGATCAACAAAAACCTCAAGCAAAACAAGAAATTCCTCCAAAAAAGAAAACTTCCGGATTATTCATTTTAATTATAATAATTTTAATTATTGCCGTTGGTGGCTTAATTGTTTGGTTAATGATGACGAAAACTGAACTTTCAACTTTGCAAACCGAAAAAGAACAACAAAGAGTAGAATTACAAAAAGAATTAGATTCATTACTAATCGAGCATAATAATATTAAAGAAGAATATGGAACATTATCTGATTCTTTGTTTGTTAAAGATAGCGTAATTCAAGAAAACGCCAATGAAATAAAAAAGCTGTTAAATACAAAATGGGAATATTATAAAATAAAAAAGAAACTAAAACTTTTACAAGGAGTTGCGCAAGGATATGTTAAGCAAATGGATTCACTTTATAATGTTAATAAAGCTCTAACTGAAGAAAATATTAGAATTAAAGAAGAATTTGATTATGAATTGAAATTAAACTCTGAACTAACCCGTGTCGCTGAGGACCTTTCTGAAATGGTTGAACAAGCCTCTGCTTTAAAAGCATACAACACAACTGCTGTACCTATGCGATTAAAATCAAATGGAAAAGAAGTTCCAACCGATAAAGCCAGAAGACTTGAGAAAATCAAAATTTGTTTTACACTTTCCGAAAATTTGATAATTCCCGAAGGAACCAAAACTCTTTACGTTCGTATTGCCCGTCCTGATAAATTGATTTTGGTTAAAAACAAAAGCGATGATTATTCTTTTATCTTCCAAGGAGAAACCTTGCAGTATTCAATTATGAAAGATGTAGAATATAATAATATCCAGAAAGCAGTTTGCCTGGACTGGATTAAACGATATTCAAAAGAACCAATGATGACCGGAGTTTATAATGTCGAAATTTTCTCTGATGATGAAGTTATTGGAAATGCACAATTTACATTAAAATAGAAAAAAGCGAAAAAACTTATTTCTTATTTTTTAATAGAAGCACTTTTCTTTGAAGGGTGCTTCTTTTTTTTGTAAAAATATTCAACCCAGATAACCCACATAATAAAAATAACGACATAAAAGAAAGGCCTGAAAAGATTATCGTGACTGAATTTCCAATAATCAGAATAATTTATTAAAACAACCGATAAACCAATTATCCTGAAAAGGTTAGTTAAATGCACAATAAAAACACCGACAGGAATAAACCATAATTTATGTTTCCATGGGCCAGGATATAAAAGCATTAAAACAACGAATTCTAAATATTGTTTTAAACCCGAACAACCTGCATTTATTCCAATATAACCATGTTTACCAAAATACATTGTTTGCTTAATTGTTGTAATTTCAATGTTTAAAACATTTGAGACAAACCATGAACTCTCTAAAAAAACATGTTTTGTAAGAAACTCGTAAAGACTAAATACTAAGGGTTTTATAGGGAAATATTTTAAATCATAAGCCCAAAATCTAAATAAGAAATGAAAGCCGACAATAATTACAAAAAAAATAAAAACTTCCTTCAGTGCATTTAAATTATATTTATTAATAAATTTGTTTATTGCTTGAATATAAGCGATTTTCATATATTTTGTTTGGGTTTATTTAATCTGTCAATTACAAAAGTGTAATTTTCTAAATTATTATTACAAAAAGTATATTACGCTTTTCGCGCCGCGAATTTAAAAAAAAATAATATATTTGTTCAAAAATAATTTTATATGGCCAGCGATAAAAGAAGAAGGCAAAAACATAATAAAAATTTCTTGGATAGATTTTTCGATAAATTACGAGGAGAAAAAGTTTTGAAAACTCGAAAAAAAACAAAAACATCCTCAAAAATAAGAATAAGGCCAGATGATGGTTCTGATAAGGAAGACAATAAAATTATTCAAAGAGAAATATCTGATTTACCCTCTGATAGTAAACGAAAAACAAAAAAAAGAAGAAAAAAAACTCTTGATAATTCATTGAAAAAGTTTCTCAATGAAAGAAAAATTCGTAATGAGGAAAAAAGAAAGAAAAAATTAAAAAAGAAGATAATACGAAAAAGAAAAAGAAAACTGCATAAAAAAGAGAGAAGCCGTTGGTGGAATGAAGTAAAGAAATTTTTTGCCCCTAAAACTGAACTGGCACCATATCAGGCCGCTGCACCTGTTGACAAGATGTATCGAATTAAAAGAAATATCTTTAATCTGTTAAATTCATTATTCGTTTTCATAATATCTTATTTGATTGTTTATCTTATATACCAATTTGTTGTTCTTTTCGTAGCATCATGGTATAATTTAGATTCGATATTGTATTTTTACGATCTTGCTTTTAACGATTACTCTCCTTTATGGACACGATTTAATATTATCCTCATTACATTTTCAGGCCCTGCTGCCTCTTTTGTTATCGGTAGCTTTTTTTTAAGAGTCTTTTTTAAGAAAAAAGGACTATCAAACATGCAACGTTTGTTTATTCTTTGGATTGGACTTCATGCTTTGAATATGTTTTTCGGAGCTTTCGTTGCAGGTGTAACAACCGATCAGGGGTTTGGTTATGTGGCTAATTGGCTGTACATGAATGCCTTCTTTAAGATATTATTGTCTCTAATTTCTTTAGTAATTTTAACCATAATCGGTTATTATTCAACAAGGCATTTTCTCGAAACAGCAAGTTCAACTAACAGGATTATTAAAAAATATCGATTACAATTTTTATTTATTCAAGCATTATTACCATGGCTCATAGGAAGTTTGTTGTTGTTTTTCATCAAATTCCCCTTTATACCTCCTTACGAAACAGTTATGATTTGTACCATGGCCTTTCTAATTGTTCCTGTAGCTTTTAATTCAAAAGCAAAACCTAAACTTCAAATTATTGAAAGAAAAAGAAAAACAAAAATTCTCTGGATATATTTTATAGTATTTATCATTCTTTTATTTTTATTTAGAGTTGGATTGTATTCCGGCTTGCATTTTATTATAAAAATGTCTATTACTATTACTCCTTTATAAGGTAAGTGCTTGTAGATTTTGAAACTATGCCTCTCCTTATTTCCTTCCGAAATCAGCAGGAATTTCTCCCCAGGCTGCCGTTTCCCACTTTAATATTTCTGTTTCATAAGAATTATTTTGTAGCCATTTTATTGCCCTATCAACAAGCTGGAAAAGATTTCTGTTAATTTGTTTCCTTTCAAGCTTAGTGTTTATTTTTTTTTGTTTTACCCATTTTATCGCTATTTTTGAATCACTATAAACGGGAAATTTGCTGTTTTTTTGTTTTAGATAAGCCAAACCATGCACAAGAGCTAAAAATTCCCCAATATTCACGGTTCCATGCGGAAAAGGCCCAAGCCTGAAAAGCTCTATTCCTGATTTTGTGTCAACCCCACGATATTCCAAAACCCCTGGATTTCCGCTGCATGCGGCATCTACAGATAAGCTGTTTTGAATCGGATTACCAATTAGAATTCTAACTTCCTTTGGAATTTCTTTCTTAGAAAAATCCTTTCCTACAAAGTCAAAATAATTTCCTTGAAAGGCTTTTTCTGCTAGCTCTTTGTTGGGGAATGATTTATATTTTGCTCCTTCAAATCCCTTTATTTGTTGCTCACATTCTTTCCATGAAGCGAACACTCCTGTTTGCTTCCCATCCCAAACCACGTAATATTTTTTCTTTGCCATACTTCTTGTTTCCAAGATTATTTAATAATCAAAAGGATTTGCGAATGTAATATTTTATGAGCTAATTGTGAAATTGCTTTTATCTTTGTTTTTAATAATATTTAACGATCTGAAGACATGAAGGAAAATACATTTCAAATTTTAAGAAAAAAAACAAGGCTATTTTATTCTTTAAATAGGATTTATCTAATTTTTATACTGATTTTTTTAATGTCTGCTTGTGGTAATAAAGTTACTTACGATTCTTTTGAACAATTTGAAAATAACTCATGGAATCGTTTTAACGAACTGAATTTTGAATTTCCGGTTGATAAATCCACTTACAATATTTATCTTACAATAAAATTTGATGAAACATATTCTTATAATGAATTATTGATAAACACGGCTTTTTACACACCTTCGGGTGAAGAAAGGTTTACAAATTATGAAATTAAAGTTCGGGATAAAAATGGTGAATTTATCGGGGAGAATCACGATAATAATATCAAATTGATATTTCCTTTAAGGAAAAATTTTCGGTTTTCTAAAGAAGGAATATGTAAATTAGAAATAGAAAATCTAATGACTAAAATTGAAACATCCGGAATTATTGGAATAGGAATCATTATTGAAAGGGACTAAAAATCTGCGGTATAAGGGAAATAA
>JAEINX010000137.1 GCA_016342645.1 Bacteroidales bacterium
CTTATTGAATACGGTACAGGAATATCATTTGCCGAACCCGAAGATACAAAGGTTTTTAAGCCAACGGTTGATACAAGGATAAAATCAACAACTACTGATCGTCGTGGTGATATTCCCGAATATGAAGGTAGATTTCAGATTATCGGTGGAACAGCCGGAGAAATATATATGCCTGAAGCAAAACAAACTGAAGCCGCATTTTCAAGTACAGGGCCACTGATTACGAAAAAAATTACTGCCGGGCCCGAACATAGCAAAAGAAGATCAAGCTATTCGTATCCAACTACACCAAGTTTTACAAGTAACAATTTCGATGATGAAACTTCCTCCGCAAGTGTTGATGATACCTTAAATCAGATACCTCCCAAACATACAAAGCAAATAAAAACATTGGTTTTTCGTGTACAAATCTTTGCTTCAAATAAAAAACTTACTAATACTCAGTACATTATTAAAAAATATAATATTTTAAAGCAAATTTTTGAATATCAAATAAATAATATGTACAGATATTCCGTTGGTGCCTTTCGTACATTTCCGGAAGCATTAACTTACTGCCAAACAGTAAAAAATAAAGGTATAAATGATGCTTTTGTTGTAGCTTATAAAAATGGAATAAAAATCCCCATAAAAGAAGCTTTAAAGGATTAGTTCTGATTCAAATAATTATTTATTATGAAATCAATACAAAATTTCATTGAACAAGCTTGGGAGAATAAAGAACTTTTAAAGGAAGAAAATTATAAAAATGCTATCAGGAGGGTGATTGAATTACTTGATAAAGGAGCATTAAGGATAGCTGAAAAATTGAATAATGAATGGATAGTTCAGGATTGGATCAAAAAAGCAGTTATTTTATATTTTCCAATTCAAAAAATGGAAACAATTGAGGTCGGTCCTTTTGAATTCCATGATAAAATAAAGTTGAAAACTGATTATGCAAAGAAGGGTATAAGAGTTGTACCTCATGCGATTGCAAGATATGGTTCGTATATTTCAAAAGGGGTGATTTTGATGCCTTCCTATGTAAATATTGGTGCCTACGTCGATTCGGGAAGCATGATTGACACTTGGGCAACAGTAGGTTCTTGTGCACAAATTGGGAAGAACGTACACATAAGCGGTGGTGTTGGAATCGGTGGGGTTCTTGAACCGGTTCAAGCTTCACCGGTTATAATTGAAGATAATTGCTTTATCGGTTCAAGGTGTATTGTTGTTGAAGGCGTGATGATTGAAAAGGAAGCTGTTCTCGGAGCAAATGTTACGATTACAAAATCAACAAAAATTATTGATGTCACTAAAGAAAAACCTGAAGAATTTCATGGTATTATCCCTTCACGATCTGTCGTAATTCCCGGAACTTATACTAAAAAATTTCCTGCCGGCGAATTTCAGGTCTCTTGTGCTTTGATTATTGGAAAAAGAAAAAAATCGACCGACTTGAAAACTTCCTTGAATGAGGCATTGCGTGATTATGGTATTCAAGCATAGGATTTTAAATAAGGGAATCAATAATTAACATTTCTTTCAAAAATTGCAAAATTGATTATATTTGTATCATAATATATTAAAAATATTTTTTTGAAAAAAATACTTATAATTCAAACAGCATCAATTGGTGATGTTATTTTGGCAACACCATTAATAGAAAAACTTTATGATATTTTTGATGATGTTTTAATTGATTTTTTATTAAAAAAAGGAAACGAAAGCCTGTTTTCTCGTCATCCAAAGTTGAATAAAGTAATAGTATTGGATAAGAACACAAAAAAAATCCAAAATCTATTCAAGACTTTTGAATTAATCAGAAATACTAAATACGACTATATAATAAATATTCAGCGTTTTGCGTCGAGTGGTTTATTAACTGCTTTTTCGGGTGCAAAACAAACAATAGGTTTTAAAAAGAATCCCTTTTCAATTTTTTTCAACAAAAGAATTAGACACATTATTGACAAAAAAACCGGAATCCATGAAGTTGAACGGAATTTGAAATTAATAGAAAGCTTTACAAGCAAGGATAAATATCAGGTGAAGTTATATCCTTCGAAAAAGGATTTCGCCAAAATGTCGCAATATAAAACCAATTCTTATATTTGCATTTCACCTGCTTCGCTTTGGTTTACAAAACAATATCCAATTGAAAAATGGATAGAATTTGTAAAGGAAATTCCAAAAAACTATTATATTTATTTTTTGGGTTCTAAGGCCGATTTTGAACTTTGCGATAAAATTATTAAAGATTCAGATTTAAAGAATACTTTAAATTTTGCCGGAAAATTAAGTTTTCTTGAGTCTGCAGCACTGATGAGGGATGCCCATATGAATTTTGTTAACGATTCGGCACCTATGCACTTAGCCTCGGCGATGAATGCTCCGATTTCTGCTATTTTTTGCTCAACAATACCTGATTTTGGGTTTGGCCCATTGTCTGTCAATTCGGCAGTTATTGAAATCGACCATGATTTATATTGTCGCCCCTGTGGTTTACATGGTCATAACCGGTGTCCAAAAAAGCATTTCAAATGTGCATATGAAATTAAAAAGGAACAATTATTGAAGAGAATCTAACATGAGAGATGAAGTAATTAATTGTGTAAAAGTCCTCCTTGATGGGAAAGTGATACTCTATCCAACCGATACAATTTGGGGAATAGGTTGTGATGCTACCAATAATAGGGCTGTTCAGAAAATCTTCAAAATAAAGCAACGCCCTGAACAAAAAAGTTTAATAATTTTACTCGATAAGGTTGAAAAGCTCGAAAAATATGTTCAAAAAGTACCAGAAATTGTTTATGACCTAATAAAAGGTGTTAACAGGCCCTTAACTATTGTTTATCCTAATGCGAAAAACCTTGCAAAAAGTGTGATTGCACAAGACAAATCAATTGCCATAAGAGTTGTTAAAGATGAGTTTTGCCAAAGAGTTATTAGTTTATTGGATAAGCCAATTGTTTCAACTTCAGCAAATTTATCTGGCGAAAACCCTCCTTTAGTATTTAGTAAAATTTCTAAGGAAATAATTGAACAAGTCGATTATTCTGTTAAGTACAATAAGTTTTTAATTAGGGAAATTAAAACCTCAACAATGGTTAAAATCGACTCAAAGGGCGAATTTATTGTTTTACGTTCGTAAAAATTTCATAATAAATCAATGATCAAAGTTGCCTATATTCAATTTGCTCCCGTTCTTAATGATCTTAACTCGACAATAAAGAACCTCGAACCTTTATTAGAGAATGTTTCAAATGCAAAGCTTGTAGTTTTACCTGAACTTTCAAATTCAGGTTATAATTTCAAAAATAAAAAACAAGCTTTTCATACCGCAGAATCAATAGAGTCGGGAACTTTCACTAATTTTTTAATAGAAAAATGCAAACAGTATAATTTTCATATAGTTTCAGGGATTAATGAAATAGAAGATGGGAAATTATTCAATTCTGCAATTCTTGTGAATTCCGGGGGATGTATTGGAAAATACAGAAAAATCCATCTTTTTATGAACGAAAAAAAATATTTTCATCATGGAAATGAATTGCCTGTATTTGATTTGGGTTTTTGTAAAATCGGAATTTTGATTTGTTTTGACCATTTTTTCCCCGAAGCATGGAGGATACTTGCCCTCAAAGGTGCTCAAATTATTTGCCATCCTTCAAATCTTGTTACAAATCTTGCATTTAAAACCTTACCTGCTCATGCATTAATGAATAAGTTTAATATAATTACGGCAAACCGTATTGGGCGAGAAGGCGATCTTACTTTTACCGGTAAATCAAGTATTTTTAATCCTTTTGGGGAGGTAATTTGTCAGGCTTCAATTGATAATGAAGAAGCAACATTGTTTGAGATTGAGCCAAATACAGCAGATAATAAAATGATTACTCCAAGGAATGATATTTTTAAAGACAGAAAACCTGAAATTTATGCAAAATATTTGAATAATGTTTGATATTTCTGAAAAAGCATAATCCCTGAATTGTTATAAAACTGAACCAGAATCAAAAAATTAGACGTTCCAAGAATTTTACAGACAATAAAGCTCAGTACTAATATGAAGGCATAAAAAAAGGGTAGGGGAGAAATTCCCTACCCTTTTGATTATTTCGTATTTGAGATATTTATTTGATAATTAACTTATTTGTTAACTTTCCTTTGTCTGATTTAATACAAATGTAATAAACACCTTTTGAATAATTATCCAGATAAATGCTTTCGATATAATTACCTGTGGATATAGTAACTTCTTTTGACCAAACATTACGTCCATATAAATCTATAATGGAAAATTCAATTTTCTGTGACCTTGTTGATTCAAAACCAATATTGATTACATTCGTTGCGGGGTTGGGATATAAACTCAATCCATCAACTCCCTCAATTGTTTCTATTCCCGCTGTGCTGATTACAATTAATAGTTTTGCAGTGTCAGAGCTATATTCGTTATAAGCAATAAGGCTTACTTCGTAATCACCATCCTCAAGGTACTTATGAATAGGATTCTCTTCAATGGATGTTTCTCCATCAGCAAAATTCCAGAGATAATTATCAGCCTTCTCTGAGGTATTTGTAAAACTGATAGTCGGATCGTTATTAGTTATTTCAAACTGTGCCACAGGCATATTTAATATATAGAAACTAATCTCAATTTCCATTTCAAATTCATCTGTTCCATATTCATTTTCAATAGTCAGAACAACATCATATACTCCATCTTGCGGATAAGTATAAACAGGATTTTCCTCATTTGAAGTTTCACCATTACCAAAATCCCAATGATTAGTAGTTGCTCTTTCCGAGGTATTTGTAAATTCAATTGTTGGATCATTATTGATGATTTCAAATTGAGCGATTGGCATGTGTAAAGCATAGAAATTTATCTCTATTTCCATTTCAAATTCATCCGTACCACAATCGTTTTCAACAGTAAGAATAACATTATAAATACCATCTTGTGCGTAAGTATGAACTGGATTTTCTTCATTTGAAGTTTCACCATCACCAAAATCCCATGAATAAGATTCAGCATCAACCGAAGTATTTAAAAATGAAATTGAAGGATCATTATTTTCAATATCAAATCCGGCAGTAGGAGAAAAATTAATAGTTGCAGTTACTTCCGAACGAACGCTATTGCAAGAATATGATTCAACTTCCCAGTCATAAAAGAAATAATATTTTGATTCGGGATCAGGCCCATATGAACTTTTAGTAATAGACATTGTATTATAAATAACATATGGGAAAGAGAAACCTGCTGAATTATAAAACAAATTACTACCCACATTAGCATAAAGTTTAAATTCAACTCCTTCAGGAATATCAAAATTCAATTCAATTCTGTTTTCGCCATCTTCAAGGTAAATTTCAGTTGAGGTTATAAGTGTAAAGCCTTCATCATATAAAAGAAATTCTCTTTCACCGGCACCATTTGCATAAACTTTTACCGATACTAATTTGATAGGCAGATAAGTATCAAATATTAATCCACCGGCTGAATAATAAGCACCCATACCCGTATTGTCTTCTTTTCCGACATAGTTTGTTTCGGAGCTTAGATTTTCAACATAATATGAAGTTGTTTCACTTATTTCCGGTGTTATAAAAGTTTCCCCGACATTGATAATTTCTTCGCTAAACTCATCTGCATACCAGTTTAAGACTCCACTACCTGTTGCACTTAACTCAAGTGAACCTGCATCACAACGTTCCGCTGAAACCGTAAGCGGTTCTTCAGGGCGTTCGACTGAAATATATTCAGCTTTTGTAATAGAATCAGTACCATAAGCATTTGAAACTATTAATTTAATATCAAATAAACCATTTGTTTCAAAAACGTGAGTAGGGTTTTTTTCTTCAGAGGTATTTCCATCTCCAAAATTCCATAACCATGTGCTTGGGTTTATTAATGAAAGGTCGGTGAAATCAATAATTCCATTACAGCTTGAAGTAGTTGAAACAGAAAATTCAGGAAACGGTACTCCGAAAATTGGTATAGTATCTATTAAAGGCTTATAATTATGTTTAGAAATTGTAAGTATAGCATAATTTCCCATTGTTACAGGGAATTCAATTTCGCCTTCGCCATTCACTAATTGTGTTTTTCCAAGAAGTTCACCGTTTATCATAAGACTTGCCAAGCCATCTTCAAGTGAGCAATTTATTATTGAAACACTTGTAGTCTCGCCATACATAATTGTATCGGTATTTGTCGCAATGATTTCTGTAGGAGCGGCAGTCCAAATTTTCATGGCAGGATCACCAAAATAATGAAATAATTGATGGGTATATTTGTTTGCATTATATCCACCGTCCCAGGTTTCCATCATTCTGATTAATCCTTGATTTAAAACATCACCCATTGTTACAAGATCATCGTGAGGAGTTAAATTAGGATTAGGAACACCACCATCACCAAATACTGGAATTAATCCTGGGTTTGACCACATTGCATCAACAAAACCGAGTGCTAAACCATCATTACATCCACTATAACTATAAAATGAAGCTGCAAATACACCTACTGCTCCACCATGATCGTGTCTTATGAATTTTTCAGCAAAACATTCATCAAGTAAAAATTCACCGGTATGGCAATTTATTGAAAATACGACAGGTAATTTATTGTGATTCGATAGACTTCCCATCTGAGATGTAGTAAATTGAGGGTCGGCCCATCCAGTTCCTCCTGCATATCCATGGTCCCTATGAAAAACATAAAATTTACCTTCATTAATTGAATTAATAATATCCTGGGTTCCTCCATTCCATGGATAACCGCTTGACCTTAGTAATTCGTTAGGAATAGGTTCTCCATTTGAATAATATCCATTATTGTAATGTGTAGGATTTACAGTTGATCCCGTTGTATAAATTCTTTCAACCGAATAACCTTGGTCCATAACATAATCACGAATATCTTCGCTTGTATGTGCGAATCTTCGGGTTGCATATCCGTTATGTTCATCATCCTGAAAATATGCACAGTTAACTCCGTTTTCATAGAATGAGACATCTTCAACCGGATTTTTTTCATAATCAATTATTCTTTGGACAACCATATTGGCTTGATCTGTATTTTTTACTGAAATTCGCCCATGTGCCATTTCAGGAATATAGTCGAAGGTATTACCCATGCAAGCAAAATACAAATCAGTTGCAAAAACATTTTCATCAGGTGCTTGAATAACTTCACCCGGAACATCTTGATGATCGCCAATAATTACAAAGTAGTCGGGTTTTGGTTCCCAGGCTTCATACCTTGAATGAATAGCCTCTTTAACTTCTTCTGATGTCCATGCACTTTGTGAAACAATCTCAGTTGAATAACCTAATTGCATTTTCCATTGTGCATATTCTTGAGCAGCTTCATCATAAGCCGAATTTGTTACAATTATAATATCGGCACGCTCATCATCTTTATTAAACTGGGTTTGGTTATTTAATATTTCATTTATCTCTTCTTTAACACTTTTTGAATTTAAAACAATATTTGTAAATATTTTTCCAAAATTTTCAGTTACTGATTTCTGTCCAAAAAACGATTTGCTTTGTGAAAATTTCACTTCATAAACAATTTTAGAAATCACTTTTATCTTCTTTTTAAGAGGATTGTATTGAACAGGGCAAATTTTTACCTTAGCTATTGAATTTCCACGATAATCAAGAATTTCGTCAATCATTACCGGATTTTCGGGATATAGAATATCTGAATTATAAAAACTTTCATCTATTTCAAATTCGGGTTCAGTATCACCATGAGTATCCGTTGCAAGTTGCAAGGCCGGATGTATCAGATAATTGTCGAATTCTTTATATTCAATACTTAGAATATTTATTGTTGCCTCAGCTTGGTTTGGAATTGATACAAAATCGTTGTGTGCAGGTAAAGCAGGTTTTCCTACTTCGCTTAATTTTCCAAAACCTTCAATGTTTAAAAATTGATATGTAGTTTCTGACACTTCTTGATTAGAAACTATTGAACCGGGGAAGTTATATTCAACCATTAGTCCATTGATGCCATTATCGTTTATATGTCTTACAGGCATTGTAGTTTTAATATTATCACTCTCATTATTAAATGAAAGTATGGCGTTTTGACTAAATAGCGAAAAGCTAAAAAATATTAGTCCGATTAGAAAAGTAATTTTTTTCATTTTATTTTTAATTTGTTACTAATTTATTTGTTTTTATATAAAAGTTTATTTTTAAATTAATGGTCGGCAAAATACATAAATTTTAACAATTACATCCATATATTTACATTTATGTTCTACAATCTTTAATCTTCTAATATTTTAGCATTATTATATTAATTCAACGTTATTAACACATTTCGTGTAGTACATAAAAAAAATAAAGAAGTTTCTGAAAATGTAGATATTTCCTCTGAAACTTTCTTTTCATCGCTATATTAGTTGAATAACGTATTTTTGATAATTTCATTATATAAAGCAAAAAAAAACATCCCGGATGACATCCCTTTTCCTTGACAGATTCTAAATATTAATAAGCTTAGTTGCCGTTTAGGTTTATGTTTTCTACTAAGGTTATTTTAACCTATAAGGTTCTAAAACCTTATTTTTAATCATTTAACCTTAGCAGTTATGAATATTACCAGTATTTCATTAAGCTTACGACACGAAGTTAGTCCGTACGAAGCGAAGCAAGCGACACATAGTTAGCCCGTATGGGTCCGTATGGATGGATGGATTTAGCAATACACCAGATGGTTTCCTATCGAAGGTCAAAGTATGATTGTAGCTTATTAGCAAACCACATGATATAATCGGTTGGTAATGGGGGCATAAATAATATCAATTAATTCCTTCAATTCTATCAATAAAACCATTAACCAATTTGTAATTTTCGCTTATTTCGCAAACTTCATCCCATATTCTATTATCTTTCCATTGAGAATTAATATTCCTCTGATAGATATAATTTTCATTATTCCAAAGAGAAAAATAATAAGGCAAATTAACATCAATCAAATATTTTCTCATTATGCAATTTCTCTTATTACATATTTTCTATCCATTAATCGTGTTGCAAACCTCATACATGCATCTATATCTTCCGGTTCCAAATCGGGATATTGTTTTAATATTTCATTTTTAGTATCTCCGGCTGTTAGAAATTCCATTATTGTCTGAACAGAAATTCGCATACCTCTTATCGTTGGTTTTCCATTACACAATCCCTCATCAATAGTAATTCTGTCTTCCAAATAAATCATATTTTCAATATTTTAGTAAAAAGGAAATCATTTTACAAAGATAACTTTTTTTTATTTCTTATTAAAGATTCCATCTTTTCAAAAGATGGAATCTTTTGCTTGCTTGGCTCAATCCCGGATATTTTAAAATTTATCCGGAGGGATGGCATCCCTTTTGAGATTCAATGTGTGATTGTTAGTTTCTTTTTTCTTCCAGAGGGATGCCATCCCGTTCTCTGATTAGCCCAGTTGTTTACGTCTGGGATTTTAAATAAAAGTCTTGATATATTTAAAAGGCGTTTACGCCTTTTTGGTTTGTATGAAAGGGCGTAAACGCCCTTTGTTGTTATTTCATCCATTTTCCTTTAATCCCAGTTCTGAAGAACCGGGCTAACTTTGTAAAC
>JAEINX010000138.1 GCA_016342645.1 Bacteroidales bacterium
TAGTCTGATAAATGTGAAAACAGAAAATTACAATCCCGGAATTTATATCATTCAGATTGTAAACAATAACAAAATTATTAACAAAAAAATAATGATCGAATAGAATTATTAGAAAATTTTTCTTAAAAAAAGCTATTTCTTAATTGAGATAGCTTTTTTTTTATATCTTTAGCTAAATTTTTATTTAAACATCTATATGTAATTTGTGTTAATGTATATTGTTTAATTTTAGGGCTGTAAACTTAATTAAGTGGAACAATGAAAAAACTATTTACCTCATTATTTTTTGTATTAACAGTTTTATGTAGTAGTAATGCAGAAGAAGTCAATATAAAACAAGCCGAAAAAGTTGCTTTGAACTTTTATTTTGAAAGAGCTGATTTTGATTATAAATTAAATTATTATGATTTAAAAATAACAGATCACTTTGTTATTAGTGGCTCAAAAGTAATTGCTCTACATTGCTTTAACATTAATAAAGGCGGTTTTGTAATTGTTTCGGGTGATAACTCGGTTTTACCTGTTTTAGGATATTCTTTTTTAGGGAAGTATTCCAATATTGACAAGCCACCACAATTTGAAGGCTGGATAAACTTTTATGTTGATCAAATTGTTTTTGCAATAGAAAACAAAATTCAAACCTCAGAAAAAATTTCTTCGTTATGGAAACATTTACTTACTCAGGATGTAAATGAACTAATAAATTTTTCAGGGAAAGATGAAGTTGAGCCTCTCCTAACAACAACATGGGATCAAGGGCGATATTATAACGAAATGTGCCCTATCGATCCTGAAGGGCCCGGGGATCACACTTATGCAGGATGTGTCGCAACTGCAATGGGACAAGTTATGAATTATTTTCGTTTTCCGCTTCAAGGTATTGGTTCTTACTCATATTATTGCCCTCCTTATGATACATTATCTGCTGATTTTGGAAATACTACTTATAAATGGGATGAAATGGCTTTATCATTATCGGGGAGCAATTTAGCTGTTGCTGAGCTATTATTTCATCTTGGGGTTTCGGTTGATATGGTTTATGGCCCAAACGGATCGGGAATGTATAACCATAAAGCTGCCTTTTCTTTAGGAACGTATTTTAAATATTCTCCGGAAACAAGATATGTTTATCGTGACAGCACAACATTGGATTGGGATAGTTTGTTAATTACTCATCTTGACAGGAAAATTCCTATGTATTATGCAGGATGGTCCGATCCATGGATTAGCGGACATGCATTTGTTTGTGATGGCTATCAAGAAGGTAATTATTACCATTTTAACTGGGGATGGAGTGGCTCTTATGATGGATACTTTTATACAGATGCCCTAAATCCGGGAGGAAATAACTTTAATCTTGCCCAAGAAGTAATTATAAATGCCTACCCCGATACACTCCAATATCAATATCCATATTTTTGTCAAGGCGAAAAAAATCTTCTAACTCTTCAAGGTACTATTGATGATGGTAGCGGCCCTGTTAATGATTATCAAAACAATACTAATTGTTCATGGTTAATTTCACCCGAAGATTCGGTAAATTACATTACATTAGAATTTTTAAGTTTCCAAACTTCTGAAAATGATACTCTATTCGTTTATGATGGTGCATTAGAATCTGATTCTTTGATAGGTGCATTTTCGGGAAATACAATTCCCGGAACTGTTTATTCATCAAGTGATAAACTATTACTTTCTTTTATAACTAATGATACAATAACAGATAAAGGTTGGTTAGCGTCCTATACTTCAAAGATACCGGAGTATTGTGTATCATTAACTACTTTTACGGCAGTAGGAGACACTTTTAGCGATGGCAGCGGCTCTCGAAACTATCATAATAATTCAATGTGTAAATGGTTAATAATGCCACCTGATGCAGAGTCGATAAATCTATATTTTACTGAATTCAAAACAGAAGAAGAAAAAGATTTTTTTAGAGTATATGATGCAGAATCACAGGAATTGCTTGCTGAGCTATCCGGTTATTATTACGATTCAATTGCATTACCCGAGGTTGTTACAGCCGAAAGTGGTAAAATGTATATTATATTTTCTACAAATCAAACAATTACTGCTCCCGGCTGGAATGCTTATTACACAACTCCCCCAGCTGCAATTATTGAATTTGAGGTTTTTAATAATTTGCGAATTTTTCCAAATCCCGCTTCAGAAAAACTTTTTATAGAATTTTCTTATAATAATTTTGAGCCAATAGAATTGAAATTTATCTCAATTTGTGGAAAAACACTTTTTACCTGTATTCTAAATTCAAAAAATGGAAATTATCAAAATGAAATTGATTTAAATAATTACAAACCCGGAATTTATTTTATTGAATTGAAATCAGAAAAAGGCAGAATTGTTAGAAAAATTGCAATTAATTAGAATTATAATTTCATATAAAATTTAAGAGGAGTAATTAAAGACACCGGCATCCAATCTTCAAAAAACAGTATTTTTTTTTTACTTTTGTCATTTATATTATTATAATCAATTGCATGCTATTTAAAGATATTATCGGTCAGGAAGAAATTAAGAATTATTTAATTCAAACAGTTAAGGATAACAGAATTAGTCATGCCCAACTTTTTTTCGGATCTGAGGGCTGCGGAAAATTAGCCTTAGCAATTGCTTATGCGCAATATATTAATTGTAAAAACCGTAGTGAAAATGATTCCTGTGGAGTATGTCCATCATGTATTAAATATCAAAAACTTATACATCCCGATTTGCATTTTGTATATCCGGTTGCATCTTTACAAAATTTGAAAAAGCCTCTTAGCAAAGATTTTATAGAAAAGTGGAGATATTTTGCAATAAGAAATAATTATTTTCTGAATTTAAATGAGTGGTATAAAGAAATCGGAATTGAAAAAAAACAGGGCATAATCAATAAAGACGATTGTAATAATATTATCAGGACATTAAATTATATGTCTTATGAGGCTGAATATAAAGTTATGATAATATGGATGGTTGAAAAATTATTTCATTCGGCTGCTCCAAAACTTCTAAAAATTCTTGAAGAACCACCCAATAAAACTCTTTTTATTTTAATTTCAGAAAATCAGGAAAGAATAATCAATACAATTATATCAAGGACTCAAATTATAAAAATTCCCAAAATTGCAAATAAAGTTTTAATAGAAAGTCTTAAAAATAAAACTGATTATTCAGAAAGCGAGATCATCAGAGTGGTTAAAATTGCAAATGGGAATTACAAAGCTGCATTACGTTTTCTTGAACAATCAGATGAAGAAAAATATAATTTTGTTACTTTCAGAAATTGGATGCGGCTGTGTTTTTTAAATAATATTGTTGAAACCAATGATTTTATAAACGAAATAGCCCGAATAGGAAGAGAACGTCAAAAAAGTTTTTTCTCTTATTCATTAAGATTAATTCGTGAATGTTTAATGCTTAATTATTCACCCTCATATGAATTGCATTTTGAAGGCGAAGAAGAAACATTTATTAGGAAATTTTCGCCCTATGTAAATAATCTTTCAGGCCCTGCATTAAGCGATGAATTTAACAAAGCTTTGTTTCATATCGAAAGAAATGCCAATCCTTCAATTTTATTTCTTGATTTATCATTAACAATTATTAAGTTGTTGAAGAGAAAATGATAGTTTGATATAATGAGAAAATGGGAGTGTTTCCGAATAAATCACCAATCAATTATCAATAATCCTCTATCACTATTCCTATCCTCAGGCATTTCCATACTTTTTCCTTTTCACTTTAGCCCTTAGCCATTAGCCTTTTAAGGATAAACCAAAAACCCATCCTCATTCATCTTTATCAAAAAACCTTCTCCCTGATTACAATCACCAATTCCATTTACCCAGTTAGGGCCAATTTTGCGTAGCATATCACCGGCAGAATTTCTGATAAAATCCAGATCATCATTTAAAATGCTGCTAAATGCCTCCAAAGCATTCAATGTTTCATTCGGCAAATAACTGATAAACTGATAACCGGTATTTAAATTTATTGGAGTTTGAGGGTTAACTGTTTCTCCATCTATTATCAAAACATCTTCATTAATCATTTTAAAAAGATAGCCTTCTGTACTAACCCAATCACCAATATTATTTACCCAGTTGCCACCAATATTTTGCAGCATTTGTCCCTGTGAATTTCTTACAAAATCAAGATTTTCATTTAAATTATTTTCCAACACCTCAAGCATGTCAGGATTTTCAGGTGAGCGATTTGCTGAAATGAACTGATAGCCTGAGTTTAAATCTATTTCCTGTGAATTGCCTGATAAAACGGTAATATAACCCTCTTTCACAAAGGTATTGGTACTATCAGGTGTTCCGGCTGTTATTGTTAAGCTAACCGAATAAGTACCCGGCTCTGTATATATCCACGAAGGGCTTTCTTCATAAGAATCTACAACTCCATCATTATCAAAATCCCATTCATATTGCTGAATATTCCCAATTGAAAAATTACAAAAATCGACTGTTAACGGTTGGTTACCTTCCTTAGTTGTGGTTGAAAAATTTGCAAGAACAGGTTCCTGCCCTTTTGCAAACGGATGAAATACTTCAAAAGTAACTCCATAATCAGTTGAATGAAAAATATATGTATGGGCATTTTGCCACATCATATTAATAAAGTACATTACAACATATAATTCTCCATTTTGTCTTACTCCTGTTATAGAGCAATTATTATAAAAATTATAATGCTCAATTAAATGAAAAGATTCTGCATAATCATTGCTATAATGCAATTCATTTCGGCTTCTGTTAAGAAAATATAACTCTCCATCCTGATTACCTCTGCTTAATTTAATGATATTACTGGAATGCATTAAAAACTTTTTTTGTGTTATTAAATTTTCGAAATTATCGTCTGATTTAAGTAAATATAATGTGTCATTTACTGCCCACTTGTTAACCATTACATATCCTACATTATCTTGATTATCAAGTTCGACATCAATCATACTTCCATAAAAACCATTATAACTATGGTTTGTGAAATTAATTCCAAAATCTTCACTATGTTTAGAAATATTTGCATATATATATCCTGCCTGTAAACCACTGATAATTTCCAGATAGGTTATATTATTTCTATAGAGCCATGTTCCTATATTACCATATTCATAAGAGATGTATAATAATCCCCCCAAGGAGACATTATAAATTACACCAGGAGTTATACCTGCAGTAATTCTCATTCCTTCCGCATTTGTTGGATCCACGCAAATAGAAGTCATACCAAAATCAGTTGAGTGATATAATCCCATACCAGTAGAAGTTGTACCTATAAAGTATATCTCTCCAACTGCGGGGCCTCGGGTTATGTAATTATCTGCGCAGACTAATTGAGTGATTAATAAAATTAATAAGATTAATAAATTTATTTTTTTCATTTTTGGCCTCCGTTCCTTATATATATTAATTTTTTTGTAATTCTTTTCTTGTTTATTTTCAAAGTATAGAAATATATTCCGTCAGACACAAAATTACCAAAAAAATCTTTTCCATCCCAGTCAACAAAGTGTTTTCCTTGTTTTAAACTCTTACTTAATAAAGTTTTTACTTTCTGGCCGTATATATTATAAATTGTTAAGTCAACTTTATTAGCCTCCTCAATATTAAAATATATTCTTGTTTCATTGCTATACTGAAACGCATAAACCTTACAACAATCATTAACATAAAAGGCTTTACAATGCGTACAATATTTAGTTAAATTATAAGAATTGTCGAACCGTGTCGGTTTAAAAGGATTTGGAATATTTTGATTTAATGAAAAATTAAAATTGTCTTCACCATGAATTGAAGGCCTATCCTTATCCTCTTTTAATGAAAGAAGTAATTTAATTGTGTTTTCAACATGAGCTTTTGTTGATTTCGGCCTCAGATAACTTAGTTTGCCGGAAGTTGATTTGGTGTTTCCTGCTTCAAGGTAGGTATTTCAGTTTATTAACATTTCTTTAATCTTAATAAATTATCAAACAATTATTATTTTCCCTTCAAATTCAAGCAGCGATGCACAGCCCTCCCTTTTTTTCAAGAGAGGGTTGGGTGGGTAAAAGTTCAGGAAAACATCCTAACTCCCAGTTATCCACCCCCATCCCCTCCTTACGAATAAGGAGGGGAGCGAACTGCTTAATTGTGTATAAAATATTCAACGGAATTGTTTTTTATTTACAAAATGTGATGAAATCTTTTCCAAAACCTTTTCAATATCATTCAAATCCTCATTTTTAATTCTTACTACTTTTAATCCTTTTGCTTCTAATATTAATTGTCTTTGTCTATCTCTGTTTTTTTGGTAATCATGTATTTTACCATCTACTTCAACAATCAGGTTTTCTTCGGCACAGTAAAAATCGGGAATAAAAAAATTTAGATATTCTGATTTTCTATCATAAAGAATTGGATGTTGTCGAAGAAATTTCCTTCCCTTAAGTTGACGTTTTCTAATTCTTTCCCAAAGTTTCCATTCCGAATCAGTTTGATGTTTTCTAAGTCTTTGTGCAATTTTTTTAATTTCAATATATTTCATTTTTATTCCCTTCACAATCAAGTAGCGAAGCACAGCCCTCCCTTTTTTCAAGGGAGGGTTGGGTGGGTAATACTACGGATACACCAAAACCCCCTCCCCATTCATCTTCACCAAAAACCCTTCTCCCGCCTCACAATCACCAATACCATTAACCCAGTTAGGGCCAATCTTGCGTAACATATCACCTGCAGAATTTCTTATAAAATCCAGATTATCATTTAAAATTCCGGCAAATGCCTCCAAAGCATTAAGAGTTTCATTCGGTAAATAACTAACAAACTGATAACCCGTATTTAATTCTATTGGAGTTTGAGGATTAACTACTATTCCGTCAATTATTAAAACATCTGCCTCATTCATTTTAAAAAGATAGCCTTCTGTGTTTATCCAATCGCCGATACTATTAACCCAGTTTTCACCAATCTTTTGTAACATTTGTCCTTGTGAATTTCTTACAAAACCAAGATTATCATTCAAATTATTTCCTAACACCTCAAGCATATCAGGATTTTCAGGTGAACGGTTTGAGGAAATAAATTTATATCCTGTATTTAAAATAACTGTTTGTGAATTGCCTGATAAAACGGTAATATAATCATCTTTAACAAAAGTATTAGAACTATCCGGTGTCCCTGCTGTTATTGTTAAACTAACTGAATAATTACCCGGTTCAGTATATGTCCACGATGGACTTTCTTCATTTGAATCAACAACTCCATCATTATTAAAATCCCATTCATAATGCTGTATATTCCCGATTGAAAAATTGCAAAACTCTACTGTTAATGGCTGAGTACCTTCTTTTGTAGTAGTTGAAAAATTTGCCAGAACAGGTTCCTGCCCTTTTGCAAATGGATGAAAAACTTCAAAGGTAACTCCATAATCAGTTGAATGAAAAATATACGTATGGGCATTTTGCCACATCATATTAATAAAACTGTATAAAATATAAACCTCTCCTGATTGCCTTCCTCCCTCACTACTTATTCTATATGGTTCGGAAATATTAAATTCATTTTTTATGTTCCAGCTATATCCATAATCTTCGCTATGTTTAAATGTTGTTATAGTATTATTGGGAAAATATACCAATGTAAACAATTCTCCATATTGCACTCCTCTTGTTAATGGCCCTATTGGATTTACATACTTATTAAAAACATTTATAAGAGTAAGATTCTCATAATTATTATTCGTAACTAATAAATATAAAGAGTCTGGAGCTGATGATTTGCTCACAATGGCATATCCATAAGATGGTTCATTATCAATCTCTATTGCACACAAATTTCCAAAAAATCCATTGTAGGAATGTGGCAAAAAAGTTTCACCATAATTTTCACTATGTGAAACTATAGCATTATATATAAACCCCTCATTCACACCACTTTTTATATATATATATTACTATTAACTAATTGCCAGCTATTTAGATTGCCATAATTATCTGACTTGTATAATCCTTCTTGCATTGTAACATAATAAACAACCCCTTCGGTTTTATCAGCGCAAATTGACATAATGCTACTTGTAAATGTACTGTCAACACAAATGGCAGTTTGGCTAAAATCAGTTGAGTAATATAATCCCAGACCAGTATGTGTTGGTCCTATAAAATAAATTTCTCCAACATCTGGTCCGCGGGTTATTTGCTGGGAGAAAGAAACAATTGCAAAAAGCAATAAAACGAATAATAAAATATTTTTTTTCATAATATATATGTTTAATCATTAATTCTCAAATTTAACGAAATTTATTAAATTCTGCCCCACAACTCACAGAAGCATTCAAGCCATTCGATTGATAGTTAATAATAGTGTTCCCAACAACCTCATTGAAAATCCCAACATTTTTATTTATTGAATCCGTTGGATTTATAAAATCCAGTTTAATATTCATTTCTGAGAACACTTTTACTTCTTCAGTAACAGGATTAAACTGAATAGGGTTAATTAAAACTCTTATAACATTCTGTGCTCGAATTGCACCTTTGTCGGTTAATTGTTCTAAAGTATCAATAATGAATTCATTATTTAAATAAGCAGCAGTATCATACGTAAATTCCTCTTTGTAATATTCATATCCTTCATCCGTAGTGTCTATCACATACTCCGGAGCAGGATAAATATTAAAATCATTTAATTTAATAGAATCCGATAAAATAATACTTATTCCTATACTATCGCATTCAGGTATAGCAACCAAATAGGATAAAACCGGCAATTCAGGAAAACCTATGGAATCCATCACGGAATGGCCTTTAATCTCAATCCGCTGGAAACTGTCAATTTCCGTTGAATATAATCCGGGAATTTTTAAATTAAATTCTACCGAATCTTTATTTGAAGATAGAATTGTATAAACAGGTTCGGTGGTCTCCGAAGCTGTAAACTCAACCCATTCTTGAGCTGGTAGGACTTTTATAACTGATATTAGAATAACAATTAAAATTACTTGTAAAAATATTTTCATAGTAATTGTTTTTAATTATTACTTATAAATATATTTGATTTTATTCAGTACATTTTAAGATTTTTCATTCAATCAAAGTTTCAAGTGTTGTAATAAATGCTTAAATCAACATTTTCACAAATTTAAACAATATTTGACAAATCCAAATAAATCATCAAAAAAAGTTATCAACAATTGTATCATTTAATTAACAAACACTTGCATTTTCTTTTGTTTTGTTGTATATTTGCTTGCTTTTTTATATTAAAAACTTAAAATAAAGTAAAAACCATACGCTAAAAATATTTAATCAATGATTAATATTTTACCCGGTATATTAAAACGTAGCCATAAATATTACTCGAATGTGCTAAAATGCCATATGAACGCGGG
>JAEINX010000139.1 GCA_016342645.1 Bacteroidales bacterium
AAAATATTAACAATTGCCTTACTGATGGCAGCAGCAACTTTTATTTCATCAACTGCAAAAGCCGATGATCCACCACCACCACCTCCAGGCCATGGAGAAACCGGAAATGTTCCAGGAGGAGGAGCTCCTATTGGAAGCGGATTATTTATTCTGCTTGGATTAGGTGTTGCTTACGGGGGAAAGAAGATTTATGATTGCAAAAAGAAAAAATCAGTTGAATATTAGGGGTTAGGAGTATGTTAAAAAATCAACATTCCTCTCTTATTTTTTACAGGTTTTAGATCTTCAGTAGTTGTCAAGCAATGTAGTAAATGAAACTATTTAAAAGTTTTTTATGAAATAAAAGCCGAACAATTATCAAAAACTGTTCGGCTTTTCAGAAAATATTTTATAAAAAAATGCTTTATTTTATTACAAGCTTCTTCATAGAGATTCCTTTTATGGTTTCAATTTGAATAAAATAAATACCCGAATTATAATCAGATGTATTAATTGTTATTTCATTGTTGCTAAATTTATACTCTGTGAGAAATTGTCCGGTATAATTTAAAATTTTAACATTAAGAATTTTGTTATTTGAATTAATATTCAATAAATCAGAAGCGGGGTTTGGATAAACCGATAATGTTTCTTCGGCTAAACTTGCTGATGATTTTGTAATATTTATAATACTAAATAATCCGTCTTCAGAAGGGTAATTTTTCTGCATATATGTTTCTCCAGAAATATTTTCCAAAGTATATTTAGTCTCGACAATTGATTGTTTTACATTATCAAATATCTTTAAAATTATTGGGTTTCCTGATTGAAATCCCGATTCGATAAAAAGAGTGCTGAAAACGGCAAGCTCGTTCTCGAAAGTGTTTTTTGAGTTAATTCGCAATGCTCCTGTCATTACTTCACCATCGAAAGCAGCTATTTCATCACCTATTTCCAAGCCTGAAACATAAATCGTATAAACAGGATCGGCAGCATTTCCACCTTCAAATTGGAAATGTTTCGGCAATGGACGATTAATAATTACTGTTTTTCCACCTTCAGGATATACCAAAACTGCATCGGTAGTCATTTTAATAAGGTATCCTTCATTCGGCACACAATTACCGATACCATTCACCCAATTAGGCCCGATTTTTCTTAACATTGCACCTTCTGAATTTCTAACATACAAAAGCTCATCTCCAATGATTGAAGCAAATGCATCTGAAGCATCAATTTCAACGGTAGGCAGATAACTGACAAACTGAAAACCTGATGTAAGATCAATAGGACAAGTTGCCGGAATCAAATCACCCGAAATTGTAAATTGTCCAATTCCGTTATATTTTATTAGATAACCTTCGTTTCCAAGCCAGTCGCCGATTCCATTCACCCAATTCGGCCCAATCTTTCTCAACATCGCTCCCTCTGAATTCCTGACATACATCAAATCATCGTTTACGATTTCAGAAACAACAGCTTCCATATCAGGAATTCCAGGATAAATATGTGATGAAACAAACTGAAAGCCCGGTGAAATATCAATGGTTTGAGAACTTCCGGCATCTATGCTAAATTGCTGATTAGACATTGCACCAAAATTTGTACCCATTAGAATAATTTCATTTGAACCGTAAAAAAGTGCAAAAAATCCCGGTTGAATAAGTCCATCACCGCCTTCATCAAATATAGTAAATGTATAACATCCTGAATTTTCAAATAGCAATGGTTCATTAATAATGCCTCCGGCAGAGGAATAAGGTCCTCCTGAGAAAACAGTCTCGCCTTCAGCATCTGTAATTTCCCATGTAATTTCTTCGGGGTTCGTATCAAGCCTGATCATTAATTGAATTTCTTCGGGGGCGAGCAATGCCTCATCAAAGATTTTTGTAAGTGTATCGTTTTTCGGAAAATCATCAGTTGAAGAATTGGGGTCTGAAACATAAACTTTAAGATTGTTTTCGGCTTCAACATTAAAAGAATATTCGGGTAATAAAACATCCTGGCTTTCAAGAAACGCAAGATTTCCGGTCCAGTAAAACGTTTGTATTTCTCCTTCATTAATTTCCAAATTAATATTTAGTGAAGTGATCTCATCAGCCCCATAATTGTTTATTGTAACTATAGGATTGACATATCCCATACAATTATTTTCAGTCATATTTCCGATAGCAGTAATCGAAGCATCTAATGAAAAATACGGAACCAATGGTTCGGTACTGCTATTTGCCGCTTGTTTTACACTTTTATTAGCACTATGCTGAATAAAACCGACAACTCCTATTTCATCAAAATCATAAATGTTTTCAAGCTTCCAACATTCTTTAATAATTATATAGTCGCCTGTTTCCCAAGTTTCCATTATTTTGGTACCTAATTGATCGGGTAACATTTTTTTCATAACATCATAAAAATCTTTTTCACCATTAGAGCCTGGAGGGCTTGTAAAATGAATTGCTTTTTCGATGACAACAATCTGGGCAACAAAAATCCCAGAAATATCTTCAACAGCTCTTATTCTCATAGTTACATAAATTGAATCTTCGTTAGGTGAAAAATAATGATTCATATCTATTTCAAAAGAGGATTCCACTGCGGCATATTGATCGATAAGTGTTTGAGTATATCCTCCGGGACTTCCCGGATAACCGCTTACACTTGGAATTACTCCGTCAATTGTGGCTGTTGGTACTCCATTAATTCCATAATAAGCAACTCTCGCATTGTTTTCCAGAACATTATGATTATGCATTGGATCGTTTCCGGGAAAGTACCAATGGTATTTTATTGCAGTTAATTTATTGCGGTTTTGGTTTAGTAAAGCATCAAATCCCGGATTTTGTGAGGCACATGGCCCGCATGATGCATTGGTAGCTTCTTCTATTAAAACAAGTCTTTGAGTCTGGCTATAAGAAAAAATACTTGCCGTCATTATTAATAAAAAAAGTGTAATTAGCTTTCTCATTGTGATTTAAATTTAAAATTAATATTATATATTCAGATACAAACATACAAATTTTGTTAATTGACTGAAATTTTATTAAAGATTACTTGTTCCAAAGTTTCTCTTTATATATTTAATTTTCTGACATATTTTTTTTTAATCTCAAAGCTCGCTAAATATCGTAAAAAAATTTTGCGTTTTTTTTTGTTCTTGGCGGTTTCATGTGTTTCATGTTTCAGATTTACATTTTCTATTATTTCCCTTTATTTCCAATATTCCCATTATTCCCCCTTTTTTTAATTTGAATTAATATTTTTTTCGCCAAGTTTTGGATTTGTATAAGAATTTTTTTATTTTTTTTTAAAGCTAAAAACTTAGATGCACACAAATTACAAAAAAAGTTCTTTGAGAACTGAAATTTACTTCTTTATATCCGAAATTATTTAATAGTTTTGCTAAAAATTAAAAAATATATAAAAAAATACGTTATGATATCAGAACCACATAAAATCAAAACAATCAGAAAAGTTGAATTTTCAACTTTCGATAGTCGGTTGGATGTGTTGAAAGCTTCTTTTTTTAACACATTTAAAATTCACTCGGACAAAGTAACATTTGATATGACAAGCCAGGGTACTTCGGCAATGAGCCAAGATCAACTTTCAGGCCTGTTTATTGGCGATGAAACCTATGCCGGTAGTAGAAACTTTGAGCACCTGCTCGAAATTGTTAAGAGTACTTTTGGATTTGAATATGTTTGCCCAACTCATAATTTAAAAGGCTCACATAAGTTAATCACCTCAACTATGGTTTCGGAAGGAGATGTAATTTATTCAAACTCAAGATTACCTGAATTATTATCAAATGATAAATCAGCATCTGTCGAGCTCATAATGGAAAACGACAAAATATTTTCGGGAAATATTGATACTGAAGCATTGAATAAAAAACTTTCGGAAGAAGCCAATAATCCTTATGTTTATATTGAATTGTATAAAAGCGGATACAAACCGGTTTCAATTTTAAATATTAAAGAAGCTCACAAAATTTGTAAAAAACACAATGTTCCTTTAATAGTAAATTTTTCACGAATAGTTGAAAATGCACTTTATGTCAGGGAAAATACTTCTGAGTATTCGGAAATGAAACTTGAAGATATTGTTAAAAAAATTGCTTTATTTACCGATGTATGTGTCCTTGACGCTTCTCAAGATCCACGTTGTAATACAGGTGGACTGATTGCATCAAGTCATTATAATTTGTTTGAAAAATATATGAATGAAGTTGTTGTTTACGAAGGGCTTCATACTTACGGAGGAATGGCAGGCCGAACTATGGAAATTTTCGCCCGCGGGATAAAGGAAATGGTTTATGAAGAACAGTCATTATGGATTAATCAACAAATTAAAGATTTTGCTTCTCAATTAAAAGGAGTTCCATATTTAATCGGTAGCGATGGAATTTATATTAAAGCCGATGAATTTTTTCCCCATATCAAAGAAAATCAAAACAAAACTCTTGCTGCATTATTATATTTAAAGTCGGGAGTAAGAATTTTCCTTGACGGATTATTCTCAGATTGTAATATTATTCCTTTACAAATTCCAAGACTTGCTTTTAATAATAATCAATTAAGCCAAATTGCTGAAGCTCTAAACGAAATTTATGCCGAAAAAGATAATATTAAGGGTTTAAAACTTATCAATGATCCCAAATGGAATGATGAGGCAAAATTTGAATGGGAAGTTCCACAAATTAAGGATTATAATTTTGATTGTGAACCCTATATTATTACAACAATTGAGTATGTTGGTGTTGATACTATAGAAGAACGAAAAAAAATTATTAAAGAAGTTGGTTTTAACACCTTCCTTCTTCCTTCAAAAGATATTACAATCGACTTTTTAACCGATTCCGGAACAACCGCACAAAGTGTTAAACAATGGTCGTGTTATAACGAAGGAGTCGAAACACAAGCTTCGAGCAAAGATTATTTCGACTTTGTTAAAACACTTCAAGATGTTACAGGATATAAATATATTATCCCGACACACCAGGGTAGGGCAGCAGAGCACATTATGTCGCAATGCTTAATAAAAGATGGTTTTGTTCCAGGTAATATGTATTTCACCACCACAAAACTTCACCAGGAACTTGCCGGAGGTACTTTCGTTGATGTAATTTGTGATGAAGCACATATACCGGAATCAAAATTTATTTGGAAAGGAAACATTGATCTTAAAAAAGTTCAGGCAATAATTGATGAACATGGTGAAGGATGTATTCCTTATATCAGTTTTGAATTTAGCGTTAATCTTGCCGGAGGCCAACCTGTTTCAATGGACAATGCCAGAGAGGTTTATGAATTTTGTAAAAAGCATAAAATACCGCAAATGTTCGATGCAACTCGAGCGGTTGAAAATGCTTATATGATTAAGAAAAAAGATCCGAGGTATAAAGATACATCAATAAAGGAAATTTTGCGTGAATTATTCAGTTATGGTGATGGCTGTACTGTTTCAAGTAAAAAAGATTATTTGGTTAACATTGGCGGATATCTCGCAATTCGTGATGACGAAGAATTTTATAAAAAAGCATTGAATATGCTTAGAATTTATGAAGGTTCACTTACAAACGGAGGCATTTCAGCAGCCGACATGGGAGTACATGCTCAGGGTGTAAAAGAAATGGTTCAATTTGAATATATTAGAGCACGTGTTGAACAAACACAATATCTGGGTGAGAAACTTCTCGAAGCCGGTATTCCAATAGTTGAACCTGCCGGAACTCATGCCATATTTCTTGATGCAAAAAGGTTTTTACCTCATCTCGATCAAGATGAATATCCTGCACAGTCTCTTGCCTCAGCACTGTTCGTCGAATCGGGTGTTCGGGCTATGGAACGTGGAAATGTCTCAAGCGGACGCAAAAAAAACGGAGAAAATTACAGGCCTAAACTTGAATTGGTTCGTCTTACTATTCCAAGAAGAGCATACACAAACTCGCATATGGATATGGTTGCAGAAGCAATAATAAAGCTTTATCAAAAAAGAGACTCAATTAGAGGTTTGAAATTTGTTTACGAACCGGAGAACTTAAGATTTTTTCAGGGCCGTTTTGAAGAAATATAAAGTTTCTGAGATGCCGAAGAAAATAATTTTATCAATGTTTAATATAGCTTAATATTTGATTTTAAAACAGTCCTATCCAAGTGAATAGGACTGTTTTCTATTAATAGATAAATAAATAATTAATCGAATTACAAAAAACATAAGCACAAATTATATAAATTTTTTTAATTTTGTGGCCAAAGTTTTTTTAATTAAATAAAAACAAAAAAATGGCAAAAATTAGAGGAGCTATTGTTGTCGATATAGAAAAATGCAAAGGATGTGGAGTTTGTATTGGAGCATGTCCGCAAGAAGTTATTGCATTATCAGATAATGTCAACGGAAAGGGATATCATTATTCCTATATGAAAAACCCCGAATTATGTATAGGGTGTTCAAATTGTGCCATCGTTTGCCCTGACGGAGTTATAACCGTTTACAGAAAAAAGATGGACGTTTAATAAAGGTGCTACTGCAAATTTAGTGGAACCGTCGGACAAATGAGAGAATGATTTAATTCTAAAATGCGAGAATAAAAAAATACTCAAAATGAAAATATCTAACATTATAAAATTCAATACAGTTAATCATCAAATATTAATTGTTTTAAAATATTTAAGCATTTAAGCCTTTTATCATTAAAAAAAATATTTAAGTGGAATTAAAAACTATAAAATAATAACAATGGGTGAGTTAAAATTAATGAAAGGCAATGAGGCAGTAGCAGAAGCTGCTATACGTGCCGGAGCCGATGGTTATTTCGGTTATCCTATTACTCCTCAATCGGAAGTAATAGAATATCTGATGGCCGAAAAGCCCTATGAAAGAACCGGTATGGTGGTTTTACAAGCCGAAAGCGAGATTGCTGCAATCAATATGGTTTATGGTGCTGCCGGAACCGGAAAAAAAGCTATGACATCTTCATCAAGTCCCGGAATAAGTTTGAAAATGGAAGGAATTTCTTACCTTGCCGGAACCGAACTACCATGCGTGATTTTGAACGTTGTTAGAGGCGGGCCTGGTTTAGGAACTATCCAGCCATCGCAAGCTGATTATTTTCAGGCAACTAAAGGTGGAGGACATGGCGATTACAGAATGATTGTCTTGGCACCGGCTTCTGTTCAGGAAATGTCGGATTTCGTTAAACTGGGTTTTGAACTTGCTTTCAAATATCGAAATCCTTTAATGATTTTATCCGATGGGGTAATTGGACAAATGATGGAAAAAGTCGAACTCTTCGACCCAATACCTCGTTGGACTGATGAAGAAATCAAAGAAATGTCGCCTTGGGCAACAACCGGAAAAACAAAAAAGAGAGAAAGAAATATTTTAACTTCTCTTGACCTTGACCCAAGCCGTCAAGAAAAACACAACGAAAAACTTGTTGCAAAATACAAGAAAATAAGTGAAAACGAAATTAGGTTCGAGAAAATAAATTGTGAAGATATCGACTATTTATTTGTTGCTTACGGTTCAAGTTCTCGAATATGTCAAAAAGCAATTCAATTGGCCAAAGAAAAAGGTATAAAGATAGGACTTTTACGTCCAATCACTCTTTTTCCTTTCCCGACAAAAGCAATTCAGGATATGCTCGGAAATATTAAAGGAATCCTTTGCGTAGAAATGAGTGCCGGCCAAATGGTTGAAGATGTCAGGTTGGCGGTAGAAGGAAAAGTGCCTGTAGAACATTACGGAAGAATGGGTGGAATAGTTCATTCGCCGCAAGAAGTACTTGAAGCTTTGGAACAAAAAATAATAGGAGGCTAAGATGTCAGAAAATATTTTAAAAGAAATAATTCAACCCGAAAACATCGTTTATCAAAAAACGAAAATGATGACTGACAAAGTGTTAAGCTATTGTCCGGGATGTGGTCACGGGACAGCTCATCGAATAATAATGGAAGTTGTCGATGAAATGGGGATAGGCGAAGAAACCATAGGTATTGCACCGGTTGGTTGTTCGGTTCTTGCTTATGAATTCATGAATATTGATATGCAGGAAGCAGCTCACGGGAGAGCACCTGCACTTGCAACAGGAATTAAAAGGCTTTGGCCCGATAAATTTGTTTTCACTTATCAGGGAGACGGCGATCTTGCTGCAATTGGAACTGCTGAAACTATTCACGCATGTAATCGTGGTGAAAACATATGTATTTTCTTCATTAATAATGGAATTTACGGAATGACGGGTGGACAAATGGCCCCGACTACTCTTCCAAATATGAAATCCTCAACTTCACCCTATGGCCGTGATATAGCAACAATGGGTAATCCCTTAAAAATGACTGATATTGTGGCAACCTTACCGGGTACATATTTTGTTTCACGTCATTCGGTTCATACTCCACGGAATGTTCGCAGAACAAAAAAAGCAGTTAGAAAAGCCTTCGAAAATCAAAGAGATAAAAAAGGTGGAGTTTCTTTCGTTGAGATTCTTTCAAACTGTAATTCGGGCTGGAAAATGACTCCGGTTCAAGCTAACGAATGGATGGTCGAAAATATGTTCCCATTCTATCCATTAGGTGATATGAAAATTGATGGTGAATTAGTTAAATAAAAATTTTAAGTTATGACCGAAGAAATAATTATAGCAGGTTTTGGAGGACAAGGAGTTTTATCAATGGGTAAAATTCTTGCATACTCAGGAATCATGCAAGACCAGGAAGTAAGTTGGATGCCATCTTATGGCCCCGAAATGAGGGGAGGAACTGCTAATGTTACAGTAATTATCAGCGACGAAAGAGTTAGTTCCCCAATTCTAACGGAATTTGATACAGCAATTATCCTCAATCAACAGTCGATGGATAAGTTTGAGAAAACTGTAAAACCGGGTGGTTGCTTGTTATATGATCCACATGGAATAATTCACGAGCCAACACGAAAAGATATAAATATTTATAGAATAAAAGGTTCAAAATTAGCTACTGAAATGGGTAATTCTAAGATTTTTAATATGCTTGTTTTGGGAGCGTATTTAAAAATGAAACCTATTGTTGAATTAGATAATGTAATAAAAGGGCTTAAAAAATCGTTACCTGAACGTTATCATAACCTGATTCCATTAAATGAATCAGCAATAACAAAAGGAATGGAAAATATAGAAGAAATTCAAAAAATTTAGATACAATTTTTTCATGATGATAAAAACCTCTTCCGAGTAATTTTGGGAGGGGTTTTTTGATGTTTAGGTTTGAATGATAGAATTATAGAATGAGATAATACTAAAATATTAAATATTAAACTGACAATATAATAATATAACAATATAGCAATTCGATGCGAAGCAAGTCCGTATGGATAACAATTTATTTTAAAACATTGTGTATTTTT
>JAEINX010000140.1 GCA_016342645.1 Bacteroidales bacterium
GGGATTTCCTTTAATTTATTTTCAATTTCCGGGGAGTTAGGGTCTTTGAAATGAATAAATTTTACCATTTGATTTTATGTTTACTAATAATTACAATAAATCACGATCTGTTAACTGTATTTGTTTTATTAATTTGAAAACTCACTTTCCAAAGTATGACGGTTTGCTGCTCTGTGTTTTTTTGTATCTCATAAATATTTTCAGCAAACCGACATAATTTTTTTATATAAATTTACACAAACCTAAGAAAAAATTTATACGGAGGTTACCTCTGGTCTAAGTTTTTTTTCGAGGAAAGATAATAAAATCAGGAAAATTGTTATTTCAAAAATCTCTAACAAAATTCTTTTTTACAGTTAATTGAATAATTTGTTGATAGAATGTTCAATATTTTCTATTATGATGATCATTGGTCATGCTTATACTTTAATATATTTGCTTGAATAATTTTTTGAACCAATTAATTTATTATTACGTAATGAATATTCTTTTTTATAACGATATAGATAATTCACGGGTAAAAAAGCAATTCGAAAAAACCGTCGATTTTCTCAAAAAGAATGATTTTAATTCTGCTGAAATAAAAAAATTGGCGATTAAAGGATATTATAGGGCAAAACTTGACTACGAAAATCGTTTGCTTTTTAAGTTTGCTAAATACAATAAACAAACATACATTCTTCTATTAGAAGTAATTCTAAACCATGAATATGAAAAATCACGGTTTTTACGAGGAGCAAAAATTGATGAAAATAAATTAATCCCTTTAAAAAGCGAAAAACATATCCCAGATGATGAAATTGTTGAATTGAATTTCATTAATAACAAAAACAAGCAGTTTCATTTATTAAACAAAGTAATTTCTTTTGATGATATACAGCAAAATATTTTCAACGTCAAACCACCAGTGGTTATAATAGGTTCAGCAGGAAGTGGTAAAACGGTTTTAACTCTCGAAAAAATCAAATCTCTCAAAGGAAATGTTTTGTACATTACTTTGTCATCCTTTCTTGTTGAAAATTCTGCTAAGCTTTATTATTCGGATAATTATTTTAACGAGAAACAGGATGTTGATTTTTTAAGCTTTAAAGAATACCTTGATACCCTAAAAATAATATCGGGCAAAGAGCTTGATTTTAAAAGCTTCAACAACTGGTTACAACCCAGAAAACAATCTTTTGGTATTAAAGATTCCAACAAACTTTTCGAGGAATTCAGAGGTGTTATTACCGGAGTTGACATCACGAAAGAATTTCAGAGCAAAAAGGATTATATAAATCTGGGAATCAAACAATCAATTTTTCTGAATAATGACCGTGAAAAAGTATATGAAGCTTTTGTTAAATATTTGGAATTTTTAACAGAAAACAACTTTTATGATCTGAATATTATTTCCTATCAATGGTTAAAATACAGCAGAGCAAAATATGATTTTATTGTTATTGATGAAGTACAAGATTTCACAAATATACAACTATATCTTATTCTTAAATCGCTTAAAACACAAGGAAATTTTATTCTTTGCGGTGATTCAAACCAAATTGTTCATCCTAATTTCTTTTCGTGGACAAACGTAAAAACAATGTTTTATAAACATGATATTTCGGGTGGCGATATTAAAGTACTACACACGAATTATAGGAATTCTGTCAACATTACCGGCATAGCCAATAAACTTTTAATGATAAAAAATGCTCGATTTGGTTCTATTGATAAGGAAAGCACCTATTTGGTGAAATCATTGGACGAAAACAAGGGGATTGTAAACTTTTATAGTGATTCGACAAAAATAAGAAAACAATTAAACGATAAAACAGCACGTTCAACAAAATACGCAGTTCTTGTAATGACACAAGAATACAAAGCTGTAGCTCGTAAGATTTTTAAAACTCCATTACTTTTTTCAATTCATGAAGCAAAAGGACTTGAATATGATAACATTATTTTAGTGGATTTTATTAGCAAAAATGGCAGGGAGTTTAATCAGATTACGCAAGGTATTAATAAAAATGATTTAAAGAATGAGGATATTGCTTTTTCACGTGGGAGGGACAAAGCCGACAAATCTTTAGATGCTTATAAATTCTATATTAATTCGCTGTATGTTGGAATTACAAGAGCAATAAAAAACCTTTATATTGTTGAAACATCAAGAAAACATGAAATACTATCACTATTAGACCTTGTAGAAACCAAACAGCAAGTAAATATTACAGAAGAAGTTTCTTCTCTCGACGATTGGAAAGAAGAAGCACGAAAGCTTGAATTGCAAGGGAAAAAAGAACAAGCCGAAGAAATTAAGAAGACCATTCTTGAAGAACAAAAACCCGATTGGGAACCAATTACAAATGATAATATTGGTGAATTGAAAATAAAAGCTTTGGATCCTGATAATTTTAATAAAAAGGCAAAAGATACATTATTTGCCTATGCTTTGCTATATAATGACAACAATAGCATTAAAAAACTGGCAGAATTAAAATACAGAAAAGCAGAACACCCTGAATATGAAAGAAATTCAATAAATAGAAAATACTATATAGATTATAATTCTGATAATCTGAAAAATGTTGAGCAAAAAATAAGAAAATTTGGAATCGATTATCGTGATCAGTTCAATCTTACACCGTTACTTGCAGCAATTGAAACAGGAAGTATTAAAATATTGAAATTCCTTCTTGAGCATAATGCCAAAACTGATGTTACTGATAATATTGGAAGAAATCCATTAAGAATTTCTTTGAATAGATTCTATTTTTTACCTCATTTAAAAATGCTCAAAGAACTCCATTCAAGCTTACTAACTGACAATATCAGAATAAAAGTAAATGATAGAATGGTGAAAATTCCTAATCGAAAAATGGAATATTTTCTGCTAAATGTTTTCATGGTTTTACAGGATACAATTATCAATGATCATCGTAAAGGTTTTGAAGAGAAAGGTGTGAAAGCAGGAGATATAGTAAAAGTTGTTGAAAATTACAGCGAAATATTTTTACCTGATTATAGAAAGAAAAGAACCTATATTTCGTCAGTACTTGCTAAAAATGAAGTAGATGGTTCAAATCCTTATAATAACGCTTTGTTTATCAGGGTTGATCGCGGATTTTATTGTATAAATCCCGAAGTCTCCATATTAAATGAAAACAAATGGATAAATATTTATGATTTTACAGGACTGAATAAAACGAAAAAACTGACGCAGGCTGAAAAGGATGAAAAAAATGCCGAAAGATTGATTGAAGATTTGAAAAAAGTCAGAAAGATGTTTCCCGAAGATGCAGAAAAATATACAGAACTTATAGAAATGAACGAAATAGCGAGACAAGAAGCTCTTATGCGTCAGGGCTCAAAAAAGGCGAAGAAACAATATGAAAAGTTAATTGCGAAAAAAAAAGAAGAAGCTCAGCAACGAGAAGAAAAAATAAAAAAGCTTGAAGAAAACAGATTAAGAAAAATGAAAGAAAAGGAAGAAAAACGAAGAATAGAAGAAGAAAAGCTTCGTAAAGCTGATGAATCTCAATTAAAACTACCTTTTTAAATCTAATGCTTTCTTATAATCAGACTAATAACGGTTTAAAATTGATTTTTATCTAAGAGGTTTCTTTCAAAGCTTCCTCCTGATTGTCAAAAATTTTAAAAATACTGGTAAAACCCGAGATTTTAAAAATTTCCTGAATTGTTTCCTGCAAACCGCAAAGTAAGAACTTACCATTGGCAGCATTAATTTTTTTGAGGGCTGTTAGAAAAACACGTAATCCCGAGCTACTTATATAATCCATATTCTTGCAATCAACAATTATATTTATTTCATTTTTTGAAATATGATCAGCAAAAATTTCATCTAATTCGCTATAGTTTGTAGTATCAAGTCTGCCGTTTATTTCAAGGACAAGGATTTCATTAATTTTTTCTTTCTTTATTTCCATTTTATTTATTTTAAATTGGTTACACTATTATTTTAATGATAAAATGCTTAAATATTTCATAACAATTAAATCTTTGATAAAGTGGTTTGAATATTAAGTTTTTTCATTATTATATTATTTTTATTCTCGCATTTTAGCATTCAATCATTCTTGCATTTTCCCAAAAAAGTATTCTTTGTTTGAGGGTCTTGTGATTTTATATATTCTTTTAATTCATTTCCAAAATCAGAATTTATTTTAACTTTCTCATAATCGACAATATAATTATTTAAATATTGCAACACCAATTCATCGCTATTATCTGATCCTGGCATAATTCCTGAAAAGAAGAAATTCATTTTTTCAAATTCAGATGAATATATAGCTGTCAACGGGTCTCTTAACTTTAGATGAAGATAAATTGTTTCATAGCGTTTATGACATAAATCATTTAAACTCTTTTTTGCTTCAAATAAAACATCTTTTCCGAATTCGATAACCGTAATAATGGCAATATGATTTAAATTATCAATGTTTACCTTAATAATTGACTGATTTTTTTCTGTAATTCCTTTTGAGACGGAATCAGAAAATTTCGGTTTTAGGTTGAGATTTTTATAAATTTTCCTAATAATATTTATGTGTTCTTTAGGAGGATAAATTTTCATTTCGATAGAAGGATGAAGATATTGAGCCATAATTACAACACTTTCCCGCCTTGTTTCATCATCGCTAATTCCTTTATATTCACGTCCAACACCACTTGAAAGAAATATTGCAGTATCATTAAAACCAAATTTGTTAATTACTTTTTGTGAAAACGGATGAGTTGTTACTCCACGAGCATAGATTCCATAAAAATTATCCATTTCTGCATCCTCAATCATTTTCGTATTCATTTCTCTCATACACCCGTGGCCTTGAAATTTAGGGTTTACGAATGCCATACCAAGTTGAGGAAAATTCGGGTCACGTTTTTCAATTTCAAGAGCAATGTGGCCCATTATTTCATTATTATCGCTTACGGCAACATAAGATATTAATTCACCTTTTATGTTCATTTCTCTAACACGTTCAGGAAAATAAATGTCTTCATGAACATAAGTCAAGCCATAAGTCGTATATGCACATTTTGAAACGGCTATTGCTTCTTCCGGTTTCATTTTTCTTACCATAAACTTTTTAGCACCAACTGAAAGCGCATGCTTCTTTTTATCTGCTTCAGCTTTTTCAAGTTCGCGCTTTGTTATAATATCTTTTATTGATTGTCTGTTGAGATATTTAAATAATACAATTTCTTTACCATTTCTCCCAAGATTAAGGTAAGTAACTTCATCGACGAGTTGTTTTATTAAAAATGTGCCTAAGCCTTTTGCTTCCAAGACATTACTTTTGCTTTTCGGATCATAATCAGGAATTTCGGTCGGATCGAAGGGAAAGCCTTTGTCTTTGAATTGAATAATAATTCCGGCGATATGAGGTTCAATAATCATATCGAAAGTTGTTTCTTCACCGGGAGCAAACGAATGTTCAACAATATTTTTAATCGATTCTTCAATTGCTAATTCAAGCTTTAATATTTCGGCCTTAAAATACCCCATTATTGTTGCCATTTCCCTAACAAGGCTCTGAGCAAGAGTTATATATTTTAACTTGTTAGGTAAAGTAAGAAGGATTTTGTTTTTTGGTATTTCCATTGTGCTAAGATAATTTATTGTTCAATAATCAGCTAATTTGTTTTCTTAAATATATTTTATTATTATCATTTTCTCTCTTATAATCAATATTATCCATTAATGTTTTCGCAAAATGAATACCTAAACCACCAATACTCCGATCATCAATACCGGCATTTAGATCGGTAGGGGCAGGTGCATCAAGCAAATTAAAAGCCTTTCCGTCATCCTTTATTAATATATGCAAGTCATCTTCAATGAGTTTTGCTTCAATTAGGATTTCGTGATCTGATTCATCATCAAAAGCATAAAAAATAATGTTTGAAATAATTTCTTCAAGAACAAGGTTGATATTGAAAATCAACTTATCAGGAATTTTAAATTCTTTAACAATTTTCTCAACAAAAACACTCACTTTTTCAAGTTCTGAAACATTATTTTTTATTATTAATTTATTCTTTTTCATTTGCCTAAGAAAGTGTTTTTATTTATTTAGAAAATAAGTGAGTATTAAAATTGTTATATCATCTGATTGTTCGGCTTTTCCAACAAATAAGCTTACATCATCAACTATTGCCTTTGTAATTATTTTGGGATGGTGATCCTTTGAGTTTTCAAGCAAATTAATTAGCCTTTTATCACCATATAAATTATTATCAATATCCATAGCTTCTGTTACTCCATCGGTAAATAAGACAAGTGAATCATTTTTAAACAGTTTAAAAGTGCCTGATTTATAATTAATATCTTCGAAAATTCCAATAGGCGTGCCATGGGTTTCTTCTATGCATTCGATATTATTATCATTTCTAATAACATAAGGATAATTATGCCCTGCATTACAAAATTCAACAATTCCTGTTTTAGTGTCCAATATTCCGAGGAAAAAAGTTACGAACATTGAATTTTCATTTCCCTGGCATAATTCAATATTCAATTCACTAACAACTTCTTTCGCTGTGGATGTTTTTGTGGTTTTTGATCTTAACAAAGTTCGGGTAATTGCCATAAATAAAGAGGCCGGAACTCCTTTGCCGGAAACATCACCGATAGCAAAACAAATTTTACAATCATCAATGAAGAAAAAATCATAAAGATCACCACCAACATCTCTTGCCGGATTCAAAATGGCAAAAAGATCAATGTCTTCTCTTTCGGGGAAAGGGGGGAATATTTTCGGGATAATCCCCTGTTGAATATCATGGGCTATTTTTAATTCACTTTCTATTTTTTCTTTTGCAGCAGTTGTGTCTTTTAAATTTTTGATATAGTTTTTTAGCTCCAACTGCATTTGATTAATAGAATTTCCTAACTGCACTATTTCTTTACTTGCGTTGCAAACCTGAGTGTTGGCGTCAAAATTTCCCGACCCGATGGTTTGGGTAATCTTTGCCAACTTTGTTAAAGGTTTTGTAAGACGATGCGAAATCAATATTATTAAAATAAGCAATAAAATTATTCCTATACATCCTAAAACTAATAGTTTGCGATTGAGGCTATATAAATCGCAGAACAATTCATCACTCGGAACAACCACAGCCATCGACCAGCCGTTAGATTTAAGGGGAGCATAAAAAATCCATCCTTCATTCTCTGTTACAATCGAAGTGTAAGAAACAAAATTACTGTTTCCCTTTATCATATCTCTCCCTATCTCACGAAGTTTGGGTAAATTTCTTTCTTCAGCAAGACTGAAAACAGTTTGGTTGAGAACAAAATCTTCGATAGGATGAGTTATCAAGGTTCCATTTCCAGAGATTAAAAAAGCATATCCGTTTTCGAATAATTTAATTTTCGACATAAGTTTCTCAAGCCATTTTAAAGAAATATCAACCGTGATTATTCCTCCAAATTTATCATTTTCATCAGCTTTTTCAAAGAATGGTACTGAATAAGTACACATAAGTATATTTCCTCCTCCTTCGTCATAAAAAGGCTCTGACCAAAAAGCTTTTTCAAGTTCTTTAGGAATTTGGTACCAATCCCAATAAAAATATTGGTATGAATCTTTGCCGATATTTTCATATTTCAATGAATCACCCGATCGATAATAATAAGGGGCGTAATAAAGTGAATCTTTATAAAAACCATAAGGTTTATATGCAATACAACTACCAAATATTTCAGTATTTGTTTCTAACGAAAGTCTTAAAAGTTTTCTAAGCTCGTTTGCCGTAAAATGAAAATTTTGAAGAAGCGAACTTTGATTTTCCGGAATTTTTTGGACTGATTTAATTACACTCTCAATTTTATTGGCAGTTGCAATTGTTAAATTTTCGGCATTACTTTCAACATTTTTTAATATTATTTCTTTAGAAATATTACGGTTAACAATAAAAAACAGAGCGAATATCAGTATCGTAACAGTTAATATCGAAAGACTAAACCTGAAAGCAATTCCTCTGTTCCTCATTGTGAAAAATTTCATATTCTCTATATTTTCTTGTCTTTTATTATCTTGTTTTGTCAAATTTATTAAAATCGGGAATTGAGTTAATCTTTCCTGTTTCAAATAAAACTGTTGCTGTTTTTAGGTACAATTCATTGGATAATTTACTATTTAGTTCTTGATTTTTATATTCAAATACATCTTTCATTCTTTCAAACATCCATCTTTGATGAGCTGAATTTGTAGGAACATTTGAGTTTCTCATATATGTCATCACCAAATCTATTGTTTCGTCTTCATGTTCAAAGGCATATTTCCAACCTTCTAAAGTTGCCTTTACAAAATTCTTACAAACTTGATTATTGTTTTCATAAAATTCTTCTTCGCAAAAAATTCCGTCTTCCGGGAAATTAAGATCATGGTCAATCAAGAAAAACATATCCAACTCATCGGGGTCGATTCCATAATTTAGTATTGTATGATATTCGTTATACCATGTTACACACATTATATCAATAACGTCATAATAGAAGGCATTTACAGTACTTTCAATTGGAACAATTGTAGCATCTATATTATATTTTTTAAGAAAAGCAATTGGTAATTCTTGGAAATCAGACCTCCAAATCCCAATCTTCTTGCCATTAAAATCTTTGGGTTTTGAAATTCCTTTTCCCTTTTTTGCGATAAAAATCAAAGCCGATCGTTTTGAAAGTTGACAAATATCAACTAAATTAATACCTTTTCCGTAAGCTTGTATCGCTCCCGATAAAAACATTGAAGTAATATCACAATTTCCGTTTTTGAGTTTTGTTGCAGCCGGACTAGTGGGGCCTCCTAGCAATATTTCAACATCAAGGCCGTATTTTTCATAAATTCCCATTTCTTTAGCCATATAATAACCTGAAAATTGAGCTTGAGGTAACCAATGAGGCAAAAATCTGATTTTTGTTAATTCTTGGGAGCTAAGCGTCAAAGAAATGATTAGTATAAAAATAATAAGAAATAT
>JAEINX010000141.1 GCA_016342645.1 Bacteroidales bacterium
ATAGATTGCAAAGATGACAATGAACTAAATTATAATCAACTGTCCCTCAGTTTATTTTAAGTGGACACTAGTGATATGATTTATTAAATTTATTGTCAATTAAGTAACCGGCAGGCAATTCAATTTGATTTTTCTTAGACCAAACTTTTAATAAAATCGGATTGTTTGCTTTGTAGCCGATTTCGTTTGTAAGCGTTTGAAATATAGGAACCGAGTTTTCAAAAGCATTTTCGGAAGAAATACAATTTGTACCAACAATTTTTTCGTTATCGAAAACTGCTATTTCATCTCCAATATCTAATCCTGAAACATAAAGAGTATAAACAGGATCGGCTGCATTTCCTCCCTGGAAGTTAAAATGTGAACATTCTTTTTCAATGGTTTTGGATTTTTTACCTGCTTCGGGGTAAATTAAATTATCATCATTGAACATTTTTATCAGATAACCTTCGCCGGGATTCATATTTCCAATGCTATTGATCCAGTTCGGACCTATTTTTCTAAGTGTTTCTCCGCTTGAATTTCTAACGAAATCTAAATTACCGCCTAAAATACTTTCAAGTGCATCAAGTGCATCCATTGCGTTTTCAGGTAGATAACTAATAAATTGATAACCCGTAATTAATTCTATTGTTGTTTGAGGTGAAACAACATCACCTTCAATAATTAATTCGTCAGCGAGATTCATTTTAAATAAATATCCTTCTGTTGGAATCCAATCGCCAATACCATTTACCCAGTTTGGCCCGATTTTTCGCAAAACTTCTCCGTTGGAGTTTCTGACAAAATCTAAATTATCGTTTAAATTATTTGTTAGAACATTCAACATATCAGGGTTATTTTCAGATATACGCGCAGAAACAAAACTGTAACCCAAACCAAGAGGAATTGTTTGTAAATATGAGCCTCCAATACAACTGATAACTGCTTCCCAACCGGAATATGTTTCTGAATAGTCGGAATGAAATACAAAAGTAAGTGCACCACTAATATCAGTTGAAATTATTGTTCCGGGAGAATCAGTTCCACAGAATGTTCCAATTAAATTGGCACTTGTAGTTTGTCCATCATAAATTTCTAAATAATCATAATTACATGAAGATTGATACTCAATACTGAAGGAGAGAAATTCAATTTCAATTTTTGCACCTGAAGTTGCAGGCTCAAAAGTCATTGTAAAATCTTCGTTATTTTGATAATTTCCACTACTTCCCCCTGTATCATAAAATAATCCTGAGCAAGTTGTAACAGTTTGGTTACTCATTAAATATTCTTCGTTTACGGAGATATAGTCCGATTTTGTTAATGTATTAAAATAACCCCCGAAATCTGTAACCTTTAGACTTACATCAAAAACACCGGTAGAGTTATAAATAACCTCAGGGTTCTGTAATGTAGAAGTTTCCGGTGTGCCTCCTTCAAAAGTCCATTCCCATGCAACCGGATTTCCATAAGAAAGATCGGTAAATTCAACAACACTTCCGACAGATACTTCTGTAGTTGAGGCTTCAAAATCAGCAATCAAGTCGCCTGCACTTAATTCCACATTTACAATTGTAGTATTTTTGTTGGTAACAACAACATCTTCGATTATTACAGGGTAATGTCCCTGAGCTGTATATTTCACATCATAAGTTCCCGAATAAACCGGCCTGTTATAGTAACCTGTTTCGACATCCGAAAACATTTCCGAATTATCAAAGTCGTGATCAATTATTTGTATTTCTGCCTTTAGTGGATTGCCGGTTTCTTCATCAGTAATTGTTCCGGCAATTCCATATAAGGATTGTTCAATATAGTTTAAAAATGATCTGTAATTATATTCCCAAAATGCGGGAAGCTGGTTTGCAGGCACAAGTTTTATATCTGAAATCTCAAGAGTAAACTCACGACAATTATGAAAATAATTCATATAATCCTGACGGCCACCACTAATTGAGTACCACTGATAACCATTAGTTATTCCATTGTCGTAACCGGTCATATATCCCGAAGGACTATTAACATGTGCAGTGTCTGCGTATTCTCGGCATACGTAAATCCACCAATCATCATCAGCGGCAAGTTGTGCCCAAGTATCCCATGGATAATTACAAACTTCAGTACCCCCATGCAAATTGGCTGATAAAACAAAATGATTATTTTCCGCAAAATTCATAAAATGAACTGTTTCAACCTGCCATGCGTTCCCATCAGGATGAGGCCCATCTTCGGGATCAGGATAATTTCTGTTTAGGTCAACATTAATAGCATTGGTCCTTGTAGCACCATAAACACTTCCGTTTCCACCGGCATAAGTTCCATCTGGATTCGCCAAAGGGTTAATCCAGATTTCCATATTGTTTACCATGTTTGTAATCCGCTGATCCTGCCCGTAATTCGAAAGCAAATAATCTATCAATCGCAACGTCAACACATAACCTGTTGTTTCGTCGCCATGCATTGTAGCCGTATATAAAAACTGGGGTTCGGATTCTCTTTCGTTTACATTATCTGAAATTTTGGCCATTAGCAATTCTCTGCCCTCAATTGTATTTCCAATGTTTTCAACAACGCAAATTTCAGGATAATCAATTGCAAATTGGGACATCATTTCAATGTAGGCTTCATAAGTGGGGTAATAATCCCAGCTTTTCGACTTTCCGATTTCATCAATTCCCAGCATCTTTGGGTTTTTTATTATTTCGCCCGGATGAGGCAAAATATTATATGATTTATCTAATTTCAGAAAGCTTTCAAAGCCTCTTTTATTTGCATATGCATAAATTTCAAAACCTTTAATTTCATCAATTGAAATAAATCTTCCTATATTATTCAATTCGTATAGTGAAGATGATTCAAATTTGAAATAGATTTCTCCCTTGTTTTCAAAAATTTTATCAATTTCTTTTGCTGATGTTTGTGCAATAATTAAGCTACTTATCATTAATAGAAAAGTTAGCAATGTAAAATTTCGTATATTATTCATTATTAAATTTTTTATAGACTTTTTCTTTTTAGACATATTAATTTTTATTTTAGTTGCTTAAAGGATAAAAAAATTGAGAATAGGGTTTAAGCTAACATTTTAAATGGAATTAGGGGCTACGGTTTGTGGGCGAGTCCCCACTTTTTCAACCTTTGCACTATATATTATGTGATTTTCTCACTTTTTTCACTTCGGGGACTTAGACCCTGTTAACTTATTCCCTTTTACTTAGTCTCATTTACCCATTAATCCTCCATCAGTATATTTTTAATTTTTATATCATCATGTAAATATTGGTGATAATCAATAAACTCATTTTTTGAATTAAAAACATTAAAAATGTATTCACGTTATAATTCCGTATTTTGATTTGAAATATAGGATGGGTACGAAGAAAATTGCCAAGACTTGAAATCCTTAGTTATTTTATGTTTTTGGGCTTTGAAATGAATATAAAAAATAATTCTTTTCAAATATTTTTCTTTGTCAATTTCTATTCTTTTAAAGGGATTTAGGAAAAGGCTTCCCGATCTTTTTTTTCTGTAATTAACCATATTACTGTAATGTAATATCAATTTACTGTATTGTTTACTAAATTGACCTGAAGGAGAATTGTCCTTGATTCTGATCAGAAAGTGAAAATGATGTAGGAATTAGAGCATAGGCATAAGTATCAACAGTTTCTGTTAGATATTTTTTATAGGAATATAGAAATTCCAGATAGTCGTTTTTTATGAAAAATGTTTTTTCAAAGTTATTGCCTCGGTTATAAATATGATAAACCTTCCCGGGAATTATTGGAGTCTTATTTTTCTTTGTTGGCATATACTTTTATTTATCAGGGTCAGAGACTAAGCCCCCGTGTTTTAAAAATATTGTAAATTAAATTAATTGATTCACCGAATAGTTATAATTAGTAGGGGCTTAGCCCCTTAGTTGTTCCCTTTTTTATTTATGATTGATAAATAATGAATTACCTGGGAAAAAAATTCATCTAAATCTTTACTATTGTCCATTTTTATCATGAGATCAAAATATTTTGAGCTTTGGTCATTTAAAAGCCCTGTTTTTAAAAATGCTTTTGATTTTGCTGTGATATATTTTAATGGAAAAATATTTTCAAAATCTAAGTTAATCAATAAATCAAATTCTGTATTAATAAAATCTCTCACATATTTGTTATCGGGTTTTTTATACCAATTAAGATCATTTTCCGAAAAGAAATCAAATGAAAGTTTTGGAAGGAACTTTTCACTTATTTTTTTATCTTTTATAAATCCTAAAGCCTTAAGTTTTTTATTGTCATTTTTCATTTTTTCAACAAAACCTGACACCTTGTTGTAAGTATTTTCACTATCAAATTTATATAAAATTCCAATGTTTTTAATTTCAGTGTAATTTAAAAGCTTTTTGATTCTCGAAATTTTTTTCAATTCCTGATTAAGAAAATAATTTCCGATATATTCTTTTATTTTTTTGATAACAAACACTTTACAATATTTTTCCGTTTTTTGTAAACGACAAAAGTAGTAAAGATTCTGAACCCAATAAAAATAGTATTGTAAAATTAAACCAGACCAATATGTTAATAAACGATTGTCAATGGTTAAATTGTTAACTTTAAAACTGCATTTACGTATCCCCTTTATACCTTATACCTTATACCTTTACTTACCCTCTCATCATTTTTTTTGAATCAAAGCAATTATTTCTGAAGCAATTTCTTCGATAGGTTTGTTAGTAACACTTATGATCTGCCATTTTGGATTATTGGCAAATAATCTTTTAGAATAATTAATCTCACGTTTTACGAAATCGGGATTTACGTAATCTCCTGTGGCTTCTCCAAGATATTCATGTCTTGCTTTTCGTAATGTTGCTAAACGAATTGGATTTGTTAAAAGCCCGAAAACTCTTTCAGGATGAACATTAAAAAGATTTTCGGGTGGATTTATATTCAAAACTAATGGAATGTTAGCTACATACCAGCCTTTGAAAGCAAGATAAATACTTAAGGGGGTTTTAAAAGTTCTTGAAACTCCCACGAGTATTATCTCAGCCTTGTTGAGTTCGTGATCTCGCAAACCATCATCGTGGTTTACAGCAAATTCCATAGTTTCGATACGCCGGAAATAAGTTTCATTCAATTGACTGAAAATCCCCGGTTTTTCGATTGGAGATGTTTGAAGCAACTCTTTTAAACGATGTAATAATGGCCCCATAAGGTCAATAGTTTCAATATTATTATGCCGGCAATTTCTGATAAGAATACTTCGGAGTTTATCGCTTACGAGAGTATGGACAATAAATCCTTTCTTCTTGGTTTTTACTTCTTCAATGATCGAAAAAATTTGTACTTCGGTTCGAACCGAAGTACGCTTTTCGATCGTTATATTTGCTCCGGTAAATTGCAATAATGCTGCTCGCAAGGCATTTTCAGCAGTTCTACCGGTGCCATCTGAAACTACAAAAACATGATGCATATCCTTTTTTTTAATGATTTAATGATAGAATGTGTCATTGAGATTAGATAATTAATGTAGTTTTAAACCATAAAACCATTTAACAATATAACAATTTAGCAATTTTATCAAAAAATTAAACAATATATGATTACTCTCTTTTACTTATTCAAAAATACCAGCTTATTATCTTTCTCATCAATAACAATTTCATGGTCTTTATTCACTTTTCCGGCTAATATCATTTTTGATAATTCATTTAATATTTGACGTTGAATAACTCTTTTTATCGGCCTGGCACCAAATTGCGGATCAAATCCCATTTCAGAAATTTCATCAATTGCTTTATCACTTGCCGAAATTTTTATATCATTTTTAGCAAGCATTTTCTGAATTATTCGAAATTGCAGTTTTACGATGTCTTTAATTTCATCTTTCGATAAAGGTTTGAACATAATTATTTCATCAATACGATTTAGGAATTCAGGGCGTATGATTTTTTTCAAAAGATCGAAAACTTCTAATCTTGTATGATTTATAACTTCTTCACGATTATCATCATTTATTTTGTTCAGTTTTTCCTGAATAATATGCGAACCGATATTTGAAGTCATAATAACTATTGTATTTTTAAAATCAACAAGTCTGCCTTTATTATCAGTCAATCTTCCATCGTCGAGAACCTGAAGCAAAATATTAAAAACATCGGGATGGGCTTTTTCAATTTCATCTAAAAGAACTACCGAATAAGGTTTTCGTCTAACTGCTTCGGTGAGTTGGCCGCTTTCGTCATAGCCCACATAGCCGGGAGGAGCACCAATAAGTCTGGAAACCGAATGTCGTTCCTGATACTCGGACATGTCAATACGAACTAAAGAATTTTCATCATTGAAAAGGAACTCGGCTAATGCTTTTGCCAATTCCGTTTTACCCACACCGGTTGTTCCGAGAAAAATGAATGAACCGATAGGCCTTTTTTCATCCTGCAGGCCTGCCCGGCTACGACGGATTGCATCTGAAATAGCTTCAATGGCTTCATTCTGGCCAACAACTCGCATGTGAAGTTCGGTTTCGAGATTCAGAAGTTTTTCTCTTTCGCTTTGAATCATTCGGCTTACGGGAATTCCTGTCCATCGCGAGACAATATCGGCGATTTCCTCAGCACCAACTTCCTCGTTTATCATTGCCGAATCACCCTGCATTTCCTGAAGTTTAATTTTTAGGACTTCGAGATCGGCCTGTGAATTTTGAATTTTTCCGTAACGTATTTCGGCAACTTTTCCAAAATCTCCGTCACGTTCAGCCTGTTCAGCTTCGAATTTAAAGTTCTCAATATCATTTTTGCAGCTTTGAATTTTTTCAACCACTTCTTTTTCGGCTTTCCATTTCGCCATCATGTGGTTTCTTTCATCGTTAAGATTAGCAATTTCTTCATTAAGTTTCTTGAGCTTTTCTTTATCCTTCTCCCGTTTAATTGCTTCACGTTCAATTTCAAGTTGCCTAAACCTGCGTTCAAGAATCTCAAGTTCTTCCGGTAATGAATTTATCTCAAGTCGGAGTTTTGAGGCAGCTTCATCAATAAGGTCAATGGCTTTATCAGGTAAAAACCTATCGCTGATATAACGCTGCGAAAGCTCTACAGCCGAAATAATAGCTTCATCCTTAATTCTCACATGATGATGGGTTTCGTAGCGTTCTTTAAGTCCACGCAAAATTGAAACTGCATCGAGTGTGTCCGGTTCTTTCACCATAACGATTTGAAATCTACGCTCCAGAGCCTTGTCTTTTTCAAAATATTTTTGATATTCTTTTAGAGTGGTAGCTCCGATTGCACGAAGTTCGCCTCTTGCCAAAGCCGGTTTAAGAATATTTGCGGCATCCATGGCTCCTTCACTTGCACCTGCTCCAACAAGGGTGTGTATTTCATCAATAAATAAAACTATTTCACCATTCGATTCAATGACCTCTTTAACAACGCTTTTTAACCTTTCCTCAAATTCGCCTTTATATTTTGCTCCGGCAATAAGTGATCCCATATCAAGGGAATAGATCAATTTTGATTTAAGATTTTCCGGTACGTCTCCATTGATTATTCTGTGTGCAAGCCCTTCGGCAATTGCAGTTTTACCAACACCGGGTTCGCCGATAAGAATTGGGTTATTCTTCGTTCGTCTGGAAAGAATTTGCAAAATCCTACGAATTTCTTCATCTCGCCCAATTACGGGATCAAGTTTTCCTGATCGTGCCAACTCATTCAAATCTCGTGCATAACGGTTTAATGCCATATAATTGTCTTCGGCACTTTGACTTTTTACGCTTGAACCTTTGCGTAATTGTTTAATAGCAGTTTTTAGGTCTTTTTCGGTTACACCATTATCTTTAAGTAATTTTGAAGCTGTATCGTTTGTTTTTAAAATTCCAAGTAAAATATGATCAATGGAAACAAATTCATCGTTAAACTCCTTTAAAAATGATTGCGCTTTTTGTAAGGCATTTTTTACATCATTAGTTAAAAATTGCCCCTCACCTGAGACTTTTGGATATGATTCAATTATTTTATCCAATGCTTGAGTAAATATATTGACATTTACATTAAGTTTCTTTAATAAATAAGGAATAACGTTTTCATCAACAGTTAATATTCCTTTTAAAATATGTGTGTTTTCTATTGCTTGTTGCTGATTTGCAGCAGCAATTTCCTGAGCCTTTTGAACGGCTTCCTGTGATTTTATTGTAAAATTATTAAAATTCATATTTCTATATTTTTTATCTATTTCCTGAGTACTTTGACTCTTCTAAATTATGTGTTAAAATTATTAATTTTTGTTGAATTAATAAAATTTTGTCGTCAAATGATGATTACAATGATTGAACCAATAAATAAATTTGATTTACTTTCGGAAATTTTGACATTGAATTATATAGCTTGTATGACATAATGGCGTGAACAATAGGTTTTTGAAAATAAGTAATATTTTTCGATATATAGAATATGTTTTATGCAGAAAATTAAGTTTTATAATATTATCTTATAAAATTTAGTTTTTTAACAAAGTTTAATCTGTTTTTGAAAATAATAATTTGATTGTCCATATTTTATAAATGGATTTTCTTGCTTTTTTTGGTTTTTTAAAACCGTTAAAACGGTTAAGGTTTTAGTCTTTTTGTTTCAAATCCCATGGCTAAAGTCATGGACTACTATTGATAAAATTATTTGATTTCTATTTTAAGATTTTTCCTTATACTATTGATGGTGATTTGATTAATTATAAATCTGATGTAAGGGGGATACAAGCAATGAAAATGACAAAGGAATAGAAAATTATATAAAATACTCAACGACCAAAGGGAATCGGTTAAATAATATTTTGATGTGCTGGAGGAAACTTTAGATTGTGCTACCTACTTTCTTGAAATATCAAAAGGAACGTATATTTAAATTGCTAAAACCTTTTAGAATTGAGTAATACATCACAAATTA
>JAEINX010000142.1 GCA_016342645.1 Bacteroidales bacterium
ATGCAAAAATATTTTTTGGAGATATTGACAATCGCATTGAAGGAAGAGACGGAGAGGGATTAATATTTAATACCCAAACCGGTCAGGATTTTATGTTTAACAACGGCAATATTGTTCTGCAAAAAGAGTTTGAATTTATAATATCCACAATTAAACCGGCAGGTACAGATGGAATAAATGTTTTTAATAATGACAACGAAGGCATTACAATATCAAATGACAAAGTTTTAATCTCGACAAACCAGCCTTCTCACAAACTTGAGGTTAATACCAATTCACAATTTAATGGTGATATTAAACTGTCTCCCGAAAACTACCTTGGTACATCCGAGATTTTTGGAATAACCGAAACCGGTTTAAAACTAACAAACCAACATAATCAAGGTATCTTAATTGATGATGTGGGAAATGTTGGTATTGGAACAGATAATCCTACTACAAAATTAGATATTGTCGGCTTACTAAAAACAACACATTTGCAAATCCCCGAATCCCTACCTGGTGATTCGTCTAAAAGTATAGCTGGAAGCATTTTACAGTCAACCGATAATGAAGGAAATGTAGGTTGGATTAGCCAATCCTTAATTGATGATGGTGACTGGACGAAGAGTCAGGGGAATATTTACAGAAATACGGGAAATGTCGGAATAGGAGGATTGTCTAATCTTAATACCAAATTAGGAGTTAACGGAGATATAAGGGTAACAGGAATGGTTTCCATTGGAACAGAGTACCCTGAGGGATATAAATTTCATGTAAAGGATAATGACTCTGAGTGGGCTGCAATGATTGAAAACGGACATATGGAAGGAAAGGGCTTGTTGATAAAAGCAACACATCCTTCCTATCCTCAATATCCTATTCTTCAATTGATGGATCAAGGAAGTAATGTAAGATTTACTGTACAGCAAAATGGCAATATCTGCATAGGATCCTCCAGCCCTTCAGCAGCCTTGGATGTAAGAGATGAATCTGCAATTAATCAAAAAATAGCAAATTTTCAGGATGATCAGGGAAGAAAGATATTTTTAGTTCCCCGACTTGGTAATGGCGGATACAGTAGTTTATCACAATCAGAAGATGCCGGAATATTTTGGGCAGATGCTGAATCAAATAATACAGCCGGTTTTGTAATCGCGCCTAAAGATGGTGATAAATCTGGTATAAGAATAAATCATGACGGCAATGTAGGCATTGGCACTCCTATAACCGAAGGCTATAAATTAACAGTTAACGGCAATATATTAGCAAAAGAATTAAAAATTATTGAGAATGTTCCCGAATCAGATTATGTATTTTATGATGATTATAACTTAAAACCATTATCCGAACTTGAAAACTATATTGATAAACATAATCATTTACCCGAAGTACCCTCAACTGAAGAATTTAAAAAGAACGGTTATAAAGTAGGTGAAATGGACGATCTGTTATTAAGAAAAATTGAGGAACTCACACTCTACATTATTGAACAAAATAAGAAAATTGAGAGTTTGGAAAGTGAAGTTGATAAATTGAGGGGGGAGTAGGGTATGAAAAAGATAATTTTAATGGTATTTGTAATATTTCCATGTTTTATTTCTTGTCAAAATCAATCTGATAAAGAACACAAATCTATAAAAATTATTAAATATGATATTACTAGTTTAATGGGAGATGGCGTTACAAATAGTTCAGGAATCCAAGTGGGTATTGAATTAGAACTGAAAGATAACTTTAGTTTTGAGCAGGATTTGATGTATATCTTTGGACTTGATAAGAATGATATCGGTTATTTCGAAATAGATGTAGAAAATGTATATGGTTTGAAATCTGTTTCAGAGCTTAGGTATTATTTAAAACATGGTATTGAACCGAAATTGACGGGTGTGTATTTAGCGCCTAATTTAATATTGCAATATACAAATGCTCTACGTAAACAATTAGATGAAAATCACATTTCTAATAGCTATCATGTAAATAGATTTGTTTTTGCATTACATGGAAAATTAGGAATCCAATTTGTTTTGTATAAAAATCTATTTCTTGATATTTCAGCCGGATTTGGAATAAGATATATATCAAGTAATTCCTTCGGAGAGAAAAATGATTATATTTCTGAATATGAATATCCTTACAACAAGACATATAATACAGGTTCTAATTGGTTTCCCAGTATAACAGGTGGTTTTCGATTAGGGTATAAATTATAATTAGATATAAATAAAATGAAAAATTTCAAATATTTAACAATACTTGCTTTATGTATAATTTCAAATTATATTTTAGCTCAGATAAGTCAGGATTGGAAATTTCAGTCCGCAGGATATGTTATTGAAGGTTATACAACAGATAATCCTGATGATTATGCATGGTATGAAGAATCAAATATTTCACAAGGTGTTCATATCAGTGTGCTTCCATCAGAGAAAAGGCCGATTTTTATTGAACAAAATAATAATTTTATCTGTTTTAATACTTTTTTAACTCCAACTTGGGGTTCTGAATTCATTATTAACGTTTTTGTAAATATTAATGATAACGGCTATTATAGTATATACGATAATAATCCTAATCCTATTTTGTCGGTGGTTTGGTTTAATTCTTCTAATGTTTTTTCATCGCTTGGTTGTTATAACCTTAAGGTAAAAATACAGGAAGCAATGGGAACTGAATATTTTAGAGAATATGAAATAATTGTTATTCCTTCATCAGATAAATTATATAAAGATAATTATGGAAATTCTTTGAGAATGTGGGAAGGAAATAATCCTGGAAACAATATCCCTGTTGTGTTTTCCGAAGGCTTTGATGCTTATGATACTAATCCTCAACAAATGTATTATTATGCTGCATCTGATCTTATAACGTGTATGCGAGATAACGGATTTGATATATACCTGCTTGATAATATATACGGTACTCAAGATATTCGTAACAACGCAGCTGGATTTAGTGCAGCAGTGAGATATGTTTCTGAATTACATAGCAATGAACTAATAGTTGCCGGTGGAGTAAGTATGGGTGGAATGATTGCAAGATATGCCCTCGCTAAAGCCGAAAATGATGGTAATGCATTACCGGTTTACACCTTTATATCTGTTGATTCTCCTCAGCAAGGTGCTATAGTATCACAACCTCTTCAGGATTATAAAAAAGAACATACCGAAGGAGATGGTTTTGCTGAACATGCTTTAAATAATGATGCTGCAAAACAAATGCTAAATTATAGTACTTACGATCCCGAAGGATCAATTCGCAATGACTTTTATACAGAAATGAATAGTTTAAACGGCGATGGTTATCCTCATCAAACAAAAAATATTGGAGTTTCTTTTTCAACAAACTCACCAAACCCAAACTCAGGAGTTTGGTTAACAATTGAATGGGAATCAGGAGGATTTCAAGGAGAAGAAGCTTCTTTTGAACTTACATCAGAAGAAAAAGTTGCAGGTTCATACCTTCCTGTAGATTTAACAACAACTGCTCCATTTATTATGAGAAAGTTTGCCTGGTTTTGGAATTTTCTTATTCAGCCTTGGAATTATCCTGTTGTTACAATAACGAGAACCAATGATCCTGCATATATCTCTTATGAAAGTGCTTTGGATATAGTTAATGGTGAATCAAAATTTGATGTTACAATTGAGCCCGACCAGACAACATATCATGACATTTTGCCTTCTGATATAATTAATGATATCATCAATGAATTAATATTTACCGATATATATTTACAGAACCAAACAATTGTATCCAATAGTGAATATTTAGGAAAAAGAATTTATGCAGGTAATAACGTAAATCCCAACTTACCTTCCGGTAATTTTATTATAAGTAGTGGAACTGTAGTAAATTTTACCTCAGCTGACGAAGTAACTTTAATGGATGGTTTTAGTGCAGAGGAAGGGGCTGATTTTAATGTTATTATTAATGAAAATCTTGTAATATCATGCAATAAAAGTCAAAAAAAGAGTTCTGATAATAATAACCGTAAAACAAATAAATCAACTTATAAGGAACAAAATCATTCTCTTACATTTATTAAGAAAGAGGAGATTAATAGAATTGAAAAAAACAAGAATTTTGTTAATGAATATTTAATATATCCAAATCCTGTATATAACAAATTGAATATATTTTTGCCTCCAAAAGTTACTAATTTATTCAATATTGAACTAAATGATATTTATGGTAACATAATGCTAAAACAAACAAATCTTTACAGTAATCATATTGTTTTAGACTTATCACTTTTTCCACAAGGAATTTATTTCCTGAAAATCTATCAAGAAAACAAAATCGTTATCGATAAAATTATAAAACAATAATAATATAATGATAAAGATTTATTACAATTGTGGAGTGTTTTTAATTCTGGTAATCCACAGAATGACGGTTTATTTGGTACGTCTGTTTGTAATTCCGATTATAATGTGATTATTGGCGCTGAAGGTGAAATCGGTTACAGGACAGGAGCAGCATATATTTTAACAGACTTCGCAAACTATTGTGAGACAAGTATTGAGAAATCCACTGAGGAGTTATTATCAATGAATTATGGAGTGATAACCGGTGAAACAGTGAGTCTTGGCGGTGTAGGTTGCAATTATACAATTCCGCCGGATGCGACAATAGCTTACCGGGCAAATGAAATTACTCTTGGTAATGGCTTTACTGCAGAACAAGGCTGTGATTTTACTGCTTATGCTTTCAACGAATGTAACTTTTATGATTTTACAACACCTATTAATAACTATGTTTGTGTTGTTCAGGACGAAGTGATTGAAAAAGAAATTGATAAAGTAAAGCATAACAAAACAACTAAGAATAATTTTTATGTTTACCCAAATCCGGTAGCCGAAAAACTAAATATTACATACTCCCTATCTCCCATAAATCATATTATCATTCTTGATTTGTTAGGAAGGGTTTTATTTGAGAAGAAAAATCTTAATACTTCATATGAAATAATTGATTTCTCAGGATTTGCATCCGGTATGTATTATATACATGTTAAAGCAGAAAATGATGAATATTCAGATAAAATTATTCATTAGTATTATATAGCTAAAACAAAGTAGCATAAAGAATTCCATCTCATCAAAATATTATTTTATCCTTTGTTTTAAAGAATTGTATTAAATTTGTAGAAATTTATTTATGAATTACAATGTAAAATATAAAAACATGAAACTATTACTTATAAGCAATTCAACCAATTATGGCGAAGAATATCTTGGCTGGCCTCGCCCCGACATTAAAAAATTTTTATCTTCGACTACAGTTAAAAGAATATTATTTATTCCTTATGCCGGAGTAGGCCTCTCAACCGAAAGCCTTGAGAAATCTTATGATGTTTATGAAGCAAAAGTAAACTCGGTTTTTCAGGAGCTTGGCTACGAAATTTATTCCATTCATAAAGAAAATGATCCAATTCAGGCTGTAAAAAATGCTGAAGCAATTGCTGTTGGAGGTGGAAATACCTTCCATTTGGTTTATATGCTTCATAAAAATAAAATTATTAAGGAAATTCGCGAAAAAGCTTTAAACGGAACACCTTATATGGGTTGGAGTGCCGGTTCAAATGTTGCATGCCCAACTTTAATGACAACCAACGATATGCCGATTATTGAACCTGAAAGTTTCAAATGTTTTAATTTAATTCCTTTCCAAATCAATCCTCATTATCTTGACGCAAATCCCGAAGGACATGGAGGCGAAACCCGTGAACAAAGGATAGAAGAATTTTTGGTTGTAAACAAACAAACTACTGTTGTGGGTTTGCGTGAAGCCACTTCATTACTTTTCGAAGGTGATTCAATCGAGTTGGTAGGGAAAAGGCCAATGCGAATATTTAATTTTGGGCAAGAGCCGAAAGAAATTGCTCCGGGTGAAGATATTTCGTTTCTGTTAAAATAAAAATTGTTAAACGGCTAAATTGTTAAATGGTTACTCAACAATATAACCATTTAACAATTTAACCATTGATTTGCATCACATACTTATTTAAAAGTTAAATACCAATATCCCTCACATATCTTCTTATTTCAAATTCTCCAAAAGAAAATTTGTCATTTTTCGATAAAGATGCATTGTAGTATTTCCACCATAAATTCCATGATTCTTATTTGGATAAATCTTCATCTCAAATTGTTTATCGGCAGCAACCAAAGCTGAAATCAAATCCATAGTATTTTGAGGATGAACATTATCGTCGGCACCACCATGAACAAGTAAGTAATTTCCTTTCATTTTGTCAACATGATTAATAGGTGAATTATCATCATATCCGCTTGGATTTTCCTGTGGGGTTCTCATAAAGCGTTCGGTGTAAATATTATCATAGTATCTCCAATTCGTAACCGGAGCAACTGCTATTGCTGTTGAAAAAACATCGGCACCTTTTGTCAAACATAAAGTTGACATAAAACCGCCATAACTCCAACCAAACATCCCAATATGCTTTTCATCAACATAATCTAATGAAGCTAAATATTTTGCAGCTTCAATTTGATCGATAGTTTCATATTTCCCCAATTCTTTATATGTCATTTTTTTGAACTCTTCGCCTCTCGCACCTGTTCCCCGATTATCAACCGAAACAACGATTATTCCTTTTTGAGCCAACAATTCGTACCAAAACAATGACGAATATCCCCAGCTATTTCTAACGGTTTGAGAGCCTGGGCCACCATAAACATACATTAAAACAGGGTATTTTTTTGTAGGATCAAAATCGGGAGGCATAATTTTCCATCCGTTTAATTCAACAAATTCAGAAGTTTTGAAACTAAAAAATTCTTTTTTGCTATATCCGTATTCTTTCATGGTTTCTATAAGTTTTGCATTATCTTTCAAAACTCTAATTTCTTTACCATTTGATTTGTTTACAGTAATATAAGGCGGTGTGTTTGCATTAGTATATGTACTTATAAAATATTTATAGGTTTTGCTGAAATCGGCTGAATTGCTACCCTCTTTTGTGGAGATTTTTGTGATTTTTCCTTTCATATTAACCGAATATAGATCACGGTCGAGGGGTGAAACTTCAACTGATGTATAATACAAAAGTTTCTTTTTACTATCATAACCAATTAATTCTGTAACATCCCATTCACCTTTTGTTAGTTGCTTAATCAATTCACCTTTTGTTGAATATAGATATATGTGCATGTAACCGTCTTTTTCACTTTTAATGATAAAATGCCCATCCGTAAAAAGCATATTTGAATAAATGGTTTCGCTTATATAATATTTGTTTTCGTCTGAATAAACTATTTCTGAACTGCCTGTTTCTGCATTATTCAATAAAAGTTCCAATTTGTTTTGCAAGCGGTTTAGCCTGAAAATTCCAAGAATATTATCTTCATTTGTCCATTTAATTCTTGGTATATATTGGTCGGTTTCGGTCCCAATATCCATTTTTGTTGTTTTATTTGACTTTAAATTATAAACAAAAATTTCGACAATCGAATTGTCTTCTCCTGCTTTAGGATATTTATATTTGTATTCTTCAGGATAAAGGTCGCCGTAAAAAGTCAAGAAATATTCTTTAACACCGCTTTCATCAAAACGGTAGAATGCAATTTTTGATCCATCGGTTGACCATGAAAATGCTTTCGTAAAGCCAAATTCTTCTTCATAAACCCAATCGGCTGTACCATAAATTATTTGATTATTAAGCCCGCCTTCAGTGATTTGGCTTTCCGAACCACTTTCTAAATCTTTAATAAAAATATTATTTTCTCTAACGAATGCAACTTTTGTTCCATCAGGCGAAAAAGTTGCTAAACGTTGTTTTCCGCCATCTGATAGAGGCGATAATGTTTCATTTTCAATATCCCAAATATAATAATCTGATTTTGATGAATGACGATAAATATATTCGGTTTCGGTGGGAAAAATAATTTTTTTCTCGTCCTGGCTAAAACTGTAGGAGCGAATTCTTAATGTATCTTCTTTATAAACTAATTTAGATGAAGCTACTATAGTTCTAATCTTATCTCCGGTTTTATAACTGAACTCCTCAATGTTTCCCATTTTTATTGTACAATAATGTTCACCATCGTTCATTGATTGAATCCCGTAAACCATTTTTGGGGAAAATGTTCTTTGTTTAAATATGTTTTCTAAGGTAATTTCTTTGTAAGTATCCTGAGCAATTATTTGGTTCTGAATACCGAAAGAAATTAATCCTATAAAAAGAAATAATAGACTTTTTTTCATTTTACTTTAAATTTAATTTCATATTATAAAAATCCAAAATTAAAAAAAAACATCAAACATTTTGCATTCAACAAAACAATCTTCATTATTGCGAAGAACATTAATTCTCAAATCAAAAAACTCAATTTTAATTTCATTAATTGTTTATCAAATTAAAAAGTAAAAACTTAAAGAATAATTAAATTTGCGAAAAATTATTAATAATTATTTAAATAAAAATAGATGTTTAAAACAAATGAATATTTCGATGGAAAAGTAAAATCAATTGCTTTTGAAACAGTTGAATGTCCTGCAACAATTGGAGTTATGGCCGAAGGTGAGTATGAATTCGGTACTTCAACAATTGAATATATGACCGTAACCTCCGGAAAAATGGAAATAAAGCAAGCTGGAGAAGATGTGTGGAAAACTTATAAAGCTTTTGATACTTTTAAAGTTGAGAAAGATGTGAAATTTAAAGTAAAATCTGAAAGCGATGCAACTTATTTATGTCTTTATAAATAAAAAACAAAAACTATCAGAATATACGAAAACCGGAAATGGCTAAAAAGATTAGCAAAAGCACTTAACATTTGGAAAAATTGTTAAAAGTTGTGATTTAACCCTATAACAATTTAACCTGGCTAAAATTTATTTTGAGGGTCTGGAAAGAAGATTTGTCAATTAAGTAAAGTAATTATTCAATCTAAAAAAGAAG
>JAEINX010000143.1 GCA_016342645.1 Bacteroidales bacterium
TGTATGTAGCAATAATAATATCCAGATTTGTTAGTATTTATATTTTAACGATTTCAAATAAAAAATCAAAATAGTCAGAGCAGAAATCTTTAATACAAAAAGAGAGGTATTAAATTAATTGATTCCTTTATGATTTAATAAGTGTTTGCCTGAAAACGCCAATTTCTTAAAAAAGAGAACCAAAACAAGGAATCCCTATAGCAAAACAAGCGGTATTCCTTTACCAAAAACATTCCACGGTGAACAATCCCAGGAAAATCCTTCCCCGCAAAACCAAACTTCAATATTGAAAACACATAGTAGTCTCCAAAATCGGGTAACGTTCAACAGAAGACAAGATTAATGCGGCTTTGACGAATAATCCTGTCTATTTGTTATGGTGCTTTTTTTCAAAAGGTCTAATATGTCTTTTCTTAACTCTATTAAATCTTTGTGATTATCAGAAAGTTGCATGTTTTCTACAATTTTTAAATATTTTTCATATTCTGGTTGATTTGCGATAATAAGTTCTCTAGTGTAATTAACGATAGCGAGATTCTTAAGATAGTCGTTTCTAATTCTAATTGAATTGTCTATCGCTAACTCGTATAATTGTTTACCTATCTCAAATTCATTATTTCTTAAAGAAACTAATCCTAGAGTAGCTTGTATTGTTATTTTGCTTTCATTTGGCAAACTACCAATGTCGACTTCTTTCAGTTGATTTATATATTTTGATGCATTTTCGATGTTACCGGATGTTGCAAAGTCATAAATTATATTATTCAATAATGTAGGGTCATGTGGATTAGCTTGAAGTCCTACTTCACAGAGTAGAATTGCTGCATTTTTATCTTTTAATAATGATCCAGCTATATAAGAACCAAGTAATACTGGTCTTTTAGAAAATGGCACGTCTAAGAACCATTTAATACAATTATAAAAAGCATCTTTCCAATTGCCCTTTTCATAATAATCTAATGCATAAGCTTCAAAAGGATTAATAACCTCTGTAAATTTAAAAGGGTTAAATTGAAATCTATAATCTTCTTTAGACACCCATTCCATTTGTGCTAAAGTATTATCATTTGGTTGAATCATTGATTTCTCAAAATAACTTTTAGCCTTCTTAAATGATCCATCATTAAACTCTAATGAGCCAATTGAACTTAATAATTCAGTTAATTCATAAGGTGAAAATTTATCGGATTTTATTAATTTTTCACCTTCCTTAATCATAGGTGAAAATCTATCCATAATTGAAGATGTTGCAATATGGGCTGATATTAACCATGGATCAGTCTTCATAGAGTCACTTTTTCTTAAATAATAAAGAGCTTTTTCAAATTGCTCAGAATGAATAAAAAAACGTGTAGCTGACCTAAGAACAAATCTGTTTTCTGGTGCTAAATGTAAAGCTATGCGTATTGATTTCTCAGCCTTTTTGTATTGGCCATGCATGGTATACATTCTAGCTAATTCAACCCAGACAATAGGGTTGAAAGTTTCGTTTCTACTTCGAGCTTTCGTTCTGTTGATTATCTTATAAAGCGATTTGTTATTAATAAATGCCTGAAATTCATTGATGGTTTCAACATCTTTCTCTAACAATAAATTATTAGTACCTATTGCTTTTTTTGTTCCATTATTATCTTCAATAGCGGTAATTAAGTTTAATAAAGTATTTGATGAACGGGTTTTGTTATCTCTAATATATATAATTGCTTCAATTAATTCAGTAAAGTTAAGCTTTTCAGAAATAAATGCTGCATTTACTAGTTCAGCAGCAGTACCAATATTTTGATCTAATCTCCAATCATCTACAATTCGATCAATATTTATGTTAAGTTCGGGAGTGGTGCTGTTTCCAAGTTCACCGATTTGCAAAGTCCTTCTATAATCTCTCCAGTTAGGGATAACACGTCTTTTTTTTATTTCGTATATTACAGCCATTATTTAAATTTGTAGATTGCTTTTTTAGATAATAAATCAAACTTGGATATTATTCTTTGAAAATCATATTGACTTCCGATTTGACTTATAGCTTTTGGATGCCCTCGTTTCTCAGGAAAAGGGAAACAACAATATTCTAGAATTACGGATAGTTCATTTGCTAATTCTTTGTTACTTATTGATTTCTTAAATTCATTTAGCGATTTGTAAAACGCATCTATAAGATAATTTTTTACTTCAGTAAATGAACCGCCCCATTTACTCCATCTAAATTGCGAATTTAAATTCTTTCCGATCAAAGCAGTCATATTTGTGCCAATAAAATAAAACGAGACAAGACTTCCAAAAAGATACATATCAGTAGCCCTAATACGTTTATTCAAATCTGGTTCTACAAACCTGTATAGATATTCAGGGGGTGCATATGTAAACTCACCAGGAAAGTCAACACCATTATCATGTGGGGCATCTAACTCTGATGATAATGAACGACCTAAATCTCCAATTTTTGAAATTAGACTATTGTCATAAAGCAATACATTTGATGGTTTAAGATCCTGATGCCCAATTTTAATACTGTGTAATTGTTGTAATCCAACTGCAACATCATGCAATGATTTGAGCTTCCAAACTATATCAACATCTTTACTGAAATTCATGTGTGATCGAACATCACCTTCAGCCATTTCAAAAATTAGATAAGGAACATTTGAAATAGTGTATCCATCAACAAATTCTTCACCCTCGTCTAATATCATAGATACTTTGGATAATTTACTATTTTTACATTTAAGTAATAATTCTTTTTCAAATTTATAGGCTTTTGTTTGCTCATTAATAATTTCGACAACAGGTTTGCCTCTAAATAATTGAAAAAAGGCATTGAAATTAAGTGCTTTCAAGAATGCATTATGCTCACCATTATTAACAATATAGCAAACGCTAAAAAAACCTCCTGTTGAGCCAGGTTTGGGTTCAATTTTTTCAACAACTGTCCATTTTTCATTTAGTACTCTGCCAACTAGAGCATTTGCAGCATTATCTTGGATTTGATTCATACGCTTATCGTTTATTATAATGAAAAATTATTTTTAATTATCTGTTTTTACAAAGCTATAATTTTTTTATAAGAGATAGTTTCTCGATAAATTTTTAAAGAATCTTCATATTATTTAATGATCTGGAAATTCACCAATAACGTCTGTGTATAGTGCACATGCACTTTATTTCTCTATTATCTTGAACTAATTTCTATCAATTTTGGATTAATATAGTGCGTTCCATTTATATAGTGTATCATCAATTGGGTTTTTATTTTTAATAAATTAGTTTTTGTGACATGTTTGATTTCAGGCTTATTCAAGTCTTGATTTTTTTACGTGTTTAATACAAAAGGCAAATATATGTAGTTTCTAATTTAGAATCAATATAAATTACCAAAGATTAGAAATCCTGAAATTGAGCTAAACAAATTATTGTTACCTCCAGCAAATCATAATATTATTTAGCTTTATTTTACCCATATTAATATTTTTCATCTGAACTATATGTTAATTTTGGTTTAGATTAAAAAGCGATTACTTTACTTATTAATGAAATTAGCCGGTTTTTGATAAGGAAAATAAACCGCAAAGGCCGCAAAGAAACGCAAATTTATTTTGCGTATTTTAGCGTCCTAAGGGTATATTAAAACAAATATTTGCAACCCTTCAATCCTATTACCTGTCTGTTTGTATATATTTGCAAAAGTTAATAAAAAAAATTGAATATAATGAGAAAGCTTACTTTACTAGTTACAATTGTATTGTTTTGTGCGTTTAATATTTCTGTCGGACAAAGCATTACAAAATCCTTTAATTTTGAAAACCCTGAAATCATCTCCAATGAAAATGGGTATGTTTATTTTGAATTTCCAAGTTGCATAAATTATGCTGAGGAGGGGGAACCGCTTATGCCTCATCTTGCCATTGATTTATTATTGCCTCAGGGAGAAATTATTAAATCTGTCAAAATTACTTCTGTTTCTTTTACTGAAGTGATTGACGACATAAAAATTCTTCCGGCTCCAAGGCCGTTTCCAATCTCTCAGAAAGTTCCTGAAAATTACAAGCCGATTCCTAATCAAAAAATTTACTCTTCAAGCAATTCTTATCCTTTAGAACCGCTTGAATCAATTAGCACTCAGTTTTTATCAGGCCATTCAATCGGATCATTTTCAATTTGCCCTGTACAATATTATCCGGCACAGAATCAGATTAAATTTATTAAAAGCATAAGCATTGAAGTTGAAACTGCTAACGACAATAAAGCTCAAACAGCTTTGAAGTTTATGAATAATACTCCTTTAATAGAAAAAAGGATCACACAAATTGTTGATAATCCTGAAATGCTTTCCGATTATACAGATAATTATTTTGACAATGAAAATGATATTGATTTATTGCTTATCACCCAAAATTCTTTCATTGACGCTTTTGAAGATTTTATCAATTATAAGAAGTCAAGCGGATATGTTGTAAAAGTTGAGGTAACCGAGGATATTTATTCAAATTATGCAGGACAGGACGATCAGGAGAAAATACGAAATTGTATTATTGATTATTATGAAAATCATGGAATTACATTTGTAATTCTCGGTGGTGATGCCGATCCCAATAATTCAGCTCACAGAATAATTCCACATAGAGGTTTTGCGGCTGATGACGATGATGATATTCCTTCGGATATGTATTATTCATGTTTAGACGGAACATGGAACAATGATGGTGACAATAAATGGGGCGAATATGGCGAAACGGATTTATATGCCGAAGTTGGAATTGGTAGAATTTGCGTTGATAATGTTACGGAAATTGAAAACTTTACGAATAAATTGATTTTATATCAATCTTCGCCTGTTGTTGACGATATTCAAAAAGCTTTAAGTATAGGTGAAGAATTAAACGATAATCCTTTGACCTACGGTGGAGATTATATGGACGAAATTACTGAAGGATCATCAAATAACGGGGTTACAACAGTGGGTTTTGCCGAAAATATTTCAATCTCTAAATTATATGATAGAGATGGAGGCTGGAATAAATATGATGTTTTTAATGAAATTAATAGTGATGGCGTTCATTTAATGAATCATTTGGGTCATTCAAATGTTCAGTATAATATGAAAATGGATAATTCAGATCTAAATACTTCAAATTTTCAAAATGATGGAATAACAAGAGGTTTTGTAATTGGTTATTCACAAGGTTGTTATAACGGTTCATTCGATAATCGTCAAACAGGAGGTAATTATTCAAACGGAGATTGTTTTGCCGAAAAAATTACAACAATTGCAACTGCCGAGGTTGCGTGTATTGCCAATTCACGTTATGGTTGGTATTCTCCGGGTGGAACCGGAAGTACATCCCAATTTGTTCACAGACAATTTTGTGATGCTATTTTTGGTGAGGAGATTTTTACGATCGCATATATTAACTCAGATTCAAAAGAAGATAATGCAGTTAGATTTAATTCCTCGGGAAATATGCGTTGGGTCGTTTATCAAACTAATCTTTTTGGAGATCCTTCACTTGATATCTGGACTGATATTCCGGTGGAAATTACTCCAACTTATGCAGACGTAATTCCAATAGGCATATCGGAAATTTCTGTCCAAACCGATGCTCCTTTTGCCAGAATCGCATTTATTCAAGATAATGAAATCATTGGTAGAGCAATTGCCGAAGATGACGGAAATGCAATGGTTCAATTATTTGATTTAGTTACATCTACAAATCCTATTAGCATTTCTGTAATTGCTCATAATCGGATACAATATACTGGATCAATTTCTGTTGTTGCCGATCTACCTTATGTTGTTTTTGAATCACTTAATTTTGTAGAAGTTTCTGGAAACAATAATGGTGTTGTTGATTATGGAGAATCAATTTCTCTTGACATCAGTTTAATAAACCTTGGTGAACAACCAACCAATAGTGCGATGGTTTATCTTTCTACCGATAATGATTACATAACAATCACTGATGCAAGCGAAGATTTTGGAAGTTTTAATGCAGGCGAAACAATACAAATTGAAAATGCTTTTGCTTTTGATGTTGCATCAAATATTCCAAACGGAGAAGCTGTTCATTTTAATCTTGAAGTTGTCGGTGAAAACACATGGAATAGCAATTTTGAAATTATTGCCAATGCTCCATTACTTACTTGTGGTGATATTTCTATTTCCGATAACGGAGGTAATGCAAACGGTTTATTAGATCCCGGCGAGACTGTAGATTTATATATTTCTGCGATTAACAATGGGAATTCGGCTTGCTGTGATGCAGTTGCTTCTATTTCATCAACTAACCAGTTCGTAACAATAAACTCTTCAAGCTTCGATTTAGGATATTTAGATGTTGGGGAAGAAATAAATGCTGTTTTTTCAATTAGTGTTGACGAAGATATTCCAATAGGCATTTCGGTGGATATATTATTTGAATTAATATCTGGAGAATATAGTGCTGAAAATGAATATGGACTAAAGGTTGGGCAAATACTTGAAGATTTCGAAGAAGGAGATTTTAGTCAATTCGACTGGATGTTTTCAGGAAATGCCGACTGGGTAATTACTCAAAGCGAGGTTTATGAAGGAGTATATTCTGCAAAATCAGGAAGTATTGGTGATGAAAAAACTTCAGCTCTAACGGTTGTCAGTAATTCAATGGCTGACGATTCTATTTCTTTTTATCGAAAAGCTTCCTCGGAACCGGGCTATGATTTCCTGAGATTTTATATCGACAATACACTTATTGACCAATGGTCGGGCGAAACAAGTTGGGGTAGGGTCAGTTTCCCTGTCTCAGAAGGCGATCATGCTTTTAAATGGGAATATTTTAAAGATTCTTATGTTAGTAACGGAAGCGACTGCGGGTGGATTGATAATATATCATTTCCTGCAACCTTTTCTTTTTCTATTGATGCCGGGCCCGATTCTACAATCTGTGATGATGGATATTATCCGTGTAATGCTACTGCCGTAAATTGCAACTCCTTTTTGTGGTCAACGTCAGGAACAGGAACTTTTGACACATATACTACGTTAAATCCAATTTATACGCCAAGTGAAGAAGATATTGAGGATGGAAGAATTATCTTAACAATTACCGGAACTGCGTATAATCAGGAACAAAAAATTAGCCGTTTACAATTAAATATTACTACCTGCACAGGAGTTGAAACAATTTCTGATGATTCTGATGTTTTGATTTACCCCAATCCATCAAATAGTATTGTGAATTTGAAAACCAATGGCATTAATGAAACTATTGGATTAAAAATCTATAACTCACTTGGTATTGTTGTTTATGAGAAAGAAATGATCGTTTTGAAAAACAATTCTATATTGAAACTTGATCTTAACGAATTAAATTCAGGAATCTATTTCATGGTTCTTGATGGAGAAAATATTCGTAAAACCGAAAAGATTAGAATCCAAAAATAGACAATTATTTTTTATTTGTTTTTGTGTTAAAAATCAACACTTTATTTAATTGAATAGAGTGTTGATTTTTTTTTGATAATAGCACCCATTATTTTTATAAAATACTACTTGCAAATTAAATTAATTTGTAGTAATTTTGATTATATAAAAAAGTATATGTTTTTGTTTATTAACATAATTGTTTTTATCAAAAACTGAAAATTTATGAGAGTGGGAAATAAATCTAAAACAATAACCTTAACATTAATTCTTATAATTATAATTTCTTTATCCATAAATGCTCAATATTCAAATTTCAAAAAAAATTCTATTCGATTTATTGATGGGTGGTCAGTCAATTTTAATATGGGCCTGACATCTTTTTTCGGAGATTTAAGTGTTTATGATTATGATATTATTAGAAAATTCAGTGATGAAAGTAAAATAGGAGTCGGAATAATCTTGGCAAAGAAAATCTCCAATACTTTTACAATGAGTGGACAAATACTATATGGAGGGCTGAAAGGAACAAAAGAATCGTCAAATATTTATTTTATTGGCAATGTTCTTGAGGGCTCCTTTGTCGGGTTTGTTAATCTCTCGCAAATAATTTCTCCTAAAAATCCCAATAGAAAGTTTAACGTTTATGGAACTCTTGGTATTGGCTTGGTAATGCTAAAATCAAGATTATATGATTTAAAAACCGATGCTTTAATTAAAGAATTTGGTTATGGAACAAATACTATTGAAACTCTTATCCCTCTTGGTGGAAGGTTTTCATATTCTCTAAATACCTCTTTTGACTTTACTTTTGATATATCAATTCGGAGAGTTGATACCGATAAGTTGGATACACAGATAGGTAATAACAATAAAGATTATTATTCATATTTTTCATTTGGAATTACATACAATTTATTTAGTTCAAAATATTCCGATGTTAGGTATAATCAAACAAAAACAACACAGAAACGAAAATATCCAATAAAGAAGAGAAAAATAAAACACTAAATGTTAGTTGTTTTGATATCTGATTGAATAACCTCATTTTATTCATATTTATTTATTGATTATCTTTATCAATAATTATTATAATTATGAGATTGAAAAATATAGAATTTCGACTAATATTGCATTTCTTTATAATTATTATTTTCCCTCTAATTCTTAATGCACAATATCATAAACCATATAAAAAGCAAGGTGGATTTCGAGATGGATGGTCAGTAAATGTTAACCCAACTTGATATTTTTTCATACCCAAAATTTTTTCCGCAAGTTCACTACCCATCAACGTAACAAGTATATATACAATACTATACAGCTTGTTTTTCGAATATATGGACAATTTATCTATATTTAAGGCGAATTCTAAAAATCATATTATCAACGATATAGAATTTTAAAAATTTTTGTAGTGCCCTAATTTTTCGTTTCCACAAAATTTCTCCTGAATTTATTTGTATGTTTGCAAGGTGATAAATATC
>JAEINX010000144.1 GCA_016342645.1 Bacteroidales bacterium
TGGAATATTATTGAGTTTAATAATGTTTTTTCTACGCTTGATATTACGATGAATAAGTGGTTTGAAATGTGAGAATACGAAACTAAATATATTAATTATTATTAACTTAGATAAAAAATCATGAAAAAATTCTTACAAGTAATTTTAATCGTTACTTTGATATTAGTTATTAAAGTCCTACCTGCCCAGGAATGGGTTGAATTTACAGCTTCGGATAATACCGAGCCTGTTTATACAATTTTATCCTCAAATAATGATACTGTAGAATTTAATTTAAAAATTCCGGGAATGTACGCTACGGAAATAATATTTATAAGTAAAAAATAATATGTGTTATGAAAAAATTTAGTTTGTTAACCGTTATGTTGCTTTTTGCAATTGTTTCATTTTCTCAAAAAATTACAAGAGGATCGGAAATTGGTGAAATATATTATATGGGTCCTTCAGCCACCGTTTTATCCGAGGCAATTTACCATTCTTCTGATTTTGGTGAAACTGCTGTTTGTAGGGATAGTATTTCACAATCCACTCATGATATTATATCAATTACAGCAGACAAAGAAAATGGAGGGCTATATTATGTTACATTGGGTGAGGCTTTATATTATTCGGCAAATTATGGACAACAAGGAAGTTGGGCTTTTAAACACTCAAATATAAATAAGAGTATAAATAGTGGAAGAAATATTGGAGAAGTATATAAATCTTTCATTTCTCACAGTGATAATTTTGGAGGGAATTTTGTTTCGCATTTATGCAATGGATATTTTGGTACATTAAAAGATGTTGATATTGATGTTGCTGAAAATATTGGATATTGTATTTCGAAAAAATACAATGTAAATGATACGTTATATTTTTTTAATACATATAACAATTTTGATGATTTACAGGTTGCTAAAAAATTTAATTTTAATGGAACAGATTTTATTGATGTTTCGAGAGAGAGTAATGAAGGAAATGTCTTTCTATGTAATCAAAATACAAATCAAATTTTTTTTAGTTCAAACTATGGAATCGATTGGGAATTAAAAAATACATTAACTTGTCCACGTTTGCCAATTAATAGCATAACAGGAGGAAGACAAGATGGAGAATTGTACATGCTTGTAATTTATATTCAATGTCCGACTAAAAATTCAGAAGATGATCATAACAAGCATATTTACATTTACCATAGCCTTGATTATGGGGAAACTTTTACGGTTTATCATCCGTTTTCTTGTGGTGAACCAGCAAATTACGCGAACTTTGAGGCAAGCCCTCTTTCAGGAAATGCACCCTTAACTGTGCAATTTGACGATTTATCGGTTGGAGCAGAATCATGGGAATGGGATTTTCAAAACGATGGGATAATTGATTCTTATGAGCAAAATCCGGTTTATACTTATGAGGAAGAAGGGAATTATACTCCTCAATTAGCAATTAATAATATTTCTAGTACGGAATATATAGCTTATAGGGCAGATTATATAACAGTATTATCAGGTAATTCACAGGAAATAGAATTAAACTCAGGATACCAATTTATTTCATCAAATCGCTCACCTGAAAACCCCGATATGCTTGTTGTTTTGTCAGAAATGTTAAATGATAATCTTGGTTTTGTAAGAAACTCACAAGGGCAAATGTTACAAAATATTGGTGGAAACTGGGTTAATAATATTGGTGATTGGATAAGCACAGAAGGCTATCTTTTTAAAATGAATGAAGCTGATGTTTTATCAATTGCCGGAACAGTTATTAATCCTCAAACTCCAATAGAATTAAACACGGGATATCAATTTATAAGCTACCTACAAACTGAATCAATGGATGCCTTAATAGCTTTTGCAAGCATTTTAAATGATGATCTTGATTTTATCAGAAATTCAAATGGCGAGACAATTAGGAAAATAGGAAGCGTGTGGGTAAATGGAATTGGAGATTGTAGTCCGGGAGAAGGTTTTTTGATAAAGATGAATGGGGAGGGGGTTTTGGTGTATCCTGGTTCTGTTGACGCTGATTTACACTGATTTTTTATGATATGGAAAAAATAAAATCATCGGATTAAGCAGATTAAAAAAATCCGATAAATCCGATAAATCCGATGATAAAAATATTAACTATTTGATTGTGTAAAAATTTATTAATAAATTTGAATAAATGATAATTAACGGAATAAATATTAATATCGGAAACACATATCTTGAAGCAGGAAACACTAAATCAACTTATGGAAAATTAAGTTATTTAAGGCCAAAATCAACAAAAGCTCATGTTGAAAACACAATTAAATTACTGCTTTCATTAAAAGAAGATAAGGTTGGGACACCAATTTATCGGGAAGTCACTTATAATTTTTCATTAAATCAAAATATTCCAAATCCTTTTAAACCGACACGATTCGACAATTCTTATAATTTAACTAAATAATGTACGCATTGTAAAGCCTTTTATGTTAAAGACTGTTGTAAGGTTTATGCGTTTCAGTATAGCAATGAAACAAGAATATATTTTAATATTGAAGAGGATAATAAAGTTGATTTAACCATATATAATATTTACGGCCAGAAAGTAAAAACTTTATTAAGTAAGAGTTTAAAACAAGGAGAACATTTTGTTGACTGGAACGGTAAAGATAATTTTGGTAATTTTGTGTCTAATGGTATTTATTTCTTTACTTTGAAGATAAATAAAAAAAGAATTTCAAAAAAATTAATTTATATAAGAAACGGAGGCCAAAAATGAAAAAGCAAAATTTATTATATATTATAGGGATAATTGTACTAAACCTGTTTTCTTGCGAAAATGTATTTTCACAAAAAATAAGCCGAGGGCCTGATATTGGGGAAATTTATTTTCTTGGACTTTCAAAGTCAGGATTAAATGCTACTATTTATCGATCTACTGATTTTGGTGAAACAATAGAATGTATGGATAGCATTACTCAAAACACTTATTGGATAGAATCAATTGAAGCTGATAAAACTTCAGGAGTTTTATATTTTGTGTCCGCTTATGGAGGATTGCATTACTCAAACAATTTCGGTAAATCAGGCAGTTGGGTGTTTAGGCAAAATGATATTTCATGGAATATATGCTCAGGATTAGTTGAAGGTCAAATTTATAATACATATCATTCGCACAGTAATAATTATGGAATAAATTTTATGACCCATTTGGCAAATGGTTTTTTTGGAGGGCTAAAATATTGTGAAATTGATAACTTACAAGACATTGGATATGTAATAGTTAATAAATGGGGTGTAAGTGATTCAATTTATTTCCTTAAAACAACTGATAATTTTGATAATTTAATATTAGACACAGTACTTAATTTTGGTTATTCAGATAATATTATTTTATCACGTGCACTTGAAGAAGGTGAATTATTTATGTTTAACTCAAGCAATGAACCCTCAAACCTTTTGTATTCAAGTGATTTTGCGCAGAATTGGATTGAAACTAATAATTTTAATTTTGAAATTTTCTATCATTTTGATATGGTGGGAGGAAGACAAGAAGGAGAAGTTTATTTAATGTATGAGATAGTCAATATGATGTGGCAAAATGCCCATACCTATATTTTTCATTCCACAGATTATGGAGTTACTTTTGAGGTATTTCATCCATTTGCATAAGGGCAGCAACCTGTTCTGGCAAATTTTTCTACAACTACTAAAGAAGGCACTCAACCTTTAACAGTTGAGTTTTGCAATTTTTCAATTGGAAATATTCAATTGTATGAATGGGATTTTGATAATGATGGTGTTATTGATTCTAATGAAGAAAGCCCGTCTTGGACATACACCGAGCTGGGAACTTATTCTGTTAGTTTAACAATAACAGCAGGAACACCGGATAGTACTAACACTTTTGTTAAAGAGGGTTATATTACCGTTTTATCAGGCAATTCACAGGAAATAGATTTAAACTCAGGCTATCAGTTCATTTCAGCAAATCGCTCACCTGAAAATCCCGATATGCTTGTTGTTTTGTCAGAAATGTTAAATGATAATCTTAATTTTGTAAGAAACTCACAGGGTCAAACGCTTCAGAATATTGGTGGAAATTGGGTAAATAATATTGGTGATTGGATAAGCACGGAAGGTTATCTTTTTAAAATGAATGAGCCGGATGTTTTAATAATTGATGGAACTATAGTTAACCCTCAAACTCCAATAAACCTAAACACCGGTTATCAATTTATTAGTTATTTACCAAATGAAACATTGAATGCTTTGGAGGCATTTGCCGGCATTTTAAATGATGATTTGGATTTTATTAGAAACTCAGAAGGTGATATGTTGCGTAAAATTGGGCCTAACTGGGTTAATGGCATTGGTGATTGTTATCCGGGAGAAGGTTTTTTGGTGAAGATGAATGGGGATGGGGTTTTGGTGTATCCTTAAAGGCTAATGGCTAAAGTGAAAAGGAAAAAGTATGGAAATGCCTGAGGATAGGAATAGTGATTGGAGATTAGAGAATAGTGATTGATTATTTAATGTGCTTCGCTTTATGATTATGAAAAAAAATAAATGAGATTTGAGATTTATACATTTAAGGATTCAACTTTCTACTTCCAAAATAAAGTCTGACTTCTGTCAGGGCCTACCGAAATAATTGAAATAGGTATGTTTAGATATGTTTCAATAAACTTTTTATAAGAAATTAATTCATCGGGAAGATCATCAACTTTTGAAACTTCGGTGATTTGATCGCTCCAAGCCTTTAAGTTCTTATAAACAGGCGACACGAATTCCTCAGAAATATCGAATGGTAAATATTCAACTTCTTTGTTTTCAAAATTGTATTTTGTGCAAACCTTTAGTTCATTAAATGAGCTTAAAACATCTGCTTTCATCATAAACAGTTCTGAAACACCGTTTAGCATTACCGAGTATTTCAAAGCGTTAAGGTCTAACCATCCACAACGTCTGGCTCTTCCGGTTGTTGAACCAAATTCGTTGCCGAGATTTCTCATCTTTACCCCAACACTATCGTTTAATTCAGTTGGAAAAGGGCCACTCCCAACTCTCGTACAATAAGCTTTAAAAACACCAAAAACATTATTAATTTTATTTGGTGCAATACCCAGCCCGGAACAAACACCTGATGTTACTGTATTTGATGAAGTAACAAATGGATACGATCCGAAATCAATGTCAAGCAAGGTTCCTTGTGCACCTTCAGCCAAAACAGTTTTTCCGGCTTTCAATTGTTCGTTAATATAATATTCGCTGTTAATTTGCTTGATTTTTCGAATTTGTTCAAGTGCTTCAAGCCATTTTTCTTCATAATTAAAAAACGATAAACCGTCAATCAACAATTCACTATCATTGAATTGATAAAATTCAGCTAAGCGTAAGTGGTTTTCTTTAAGCAGATTGTATCTTTTGAAAAAATCATTTCCGTTTATGTCGCCCATTCTTAAACCTGTCCTACTAATTTTATCGGTGTAGGTAGGCCCGATACCTTTTAATGTTGATCCTATTTTTGCTTTACCTTTATTTACTTCCTGAACTGCGTCTAACAAACGATGCGAGGGTAAAATCAAATGTGCTTTTTGTGAAATCATTAAATTGTTTAATGCTTCTATCCCTTCTTTTTCAAGCGTTTTGATTTCCTGAAACAAAATATAAGGATCAATAATAACGCCGTTTCCGACAATGTTTTGAGTTTTTTTATTAAAAATTCCCGAAGGTATCGTATGAAGAATAAATTTTTTCCCTTCGAATTCAATAGTATGTCCCGCATTTGGGCCACCCTGAAAACGAGCAATAATATCGTATTTTGGAGTTAAAACATCAACAATTTTCCCTTTACCCTCATCACCCCATTGTAGTCCTAATAAAACATCAACTGACATATTTATATGTTTTTTTTGTTTAAATTATTTTTTTTGTTTTCTGTTGAATTGCAAATAATTTGTCATTATTTTTTCTTTAACTTTCTTTTTCCATAGAAAGTTAGGGAATGATGAGAGATTTCAACATCTAAATCATGTTCAACAGATTTTTGAATTTCTAATAAACGCGGATCGCAAAATTCCAGAACTTTTCCGTCTTCAATTGAAATAAAGTGATCATGCTGTTTAAACATGAAAGCTTTCTCATATTGAGCACAATTATTTCCAAATTGATGCCTGATAACAAGCTTACATAATAATAATAGTTCAATTGTATTGTATAGTGTTGCTCTACTAACTCTGTAGTTATTATTTTTCATCTTGATATAGAGAGTTTCTACGGCGAAATGTCCGGTAGTCGCATAAATTTCTCTTAAAATTGAATATCTTTCGGGAGTTTTTCTATGTCCTGCTTTTTCCAAATAATCCGTAAAAATTCTTTTTACGGATTCAAACGAATTCTCAGAATAATCCATTTTTATAATGTTTTTTTTGGGCATAAAAATAGAAATTTTTTTGTTAATTTAGTATAAATAAAAATAATAATTTCAATTAATCACTTTCTAAAATTGCCGTATTTTCAACTCTCAACACATTTTTAATTCCCTTAATTTTTTTCAACCGCTTGATCAAGTCGTTTAAATTGTTGATGTTAATAACAAATAAAACAACCGTTGCTTCAGCAATATCTCCTTTACTTTCGAGGTGGAAAGATTTTATTTTAAGATTTAATTCTGAAGAAATTATATCAACAATATCTTTTATTAAACCAATTTTATCGAGGCTTAAAATTTTTATTCCGGCTAAAAATGATAAGGAACCTTTATTTGACCATTTTGCTTTAACAATTCGATTACCGAATTTCGACATCTGTGAAATTGCAACCGTACAGTTTGTTCTATGAATTTGAATCGTATTTTTGTTTAATAAAAAACCGATTGCATCATCACCCGGAATGGGTTTACAACATTTAGCGACCAAATAATCAATTTTATCTAAATTAATATCTAACAAATCCTGCGATAAAGTTCCTTCCGATTTACTGACAAAACTGTCGGAAAATGTTTTAATTTCATTGCTTTGTGATTTTATGAATGGTATTTTGAAATAATTTAACCATCCGCTTCTTTCTTCATCTAAATAAAATTTTCGGAGTTCTTTAATACCAATTTCACCAATTGCAACATTATAATAGAGATCTATAAGACTTGGTAAATTTGCGAAATCTTGATATTCCTTAATAATTTGTTTATCAAAATCTATTTTAAGCTGTGAGAAATATTTTTTTAGTATGCTTATACCTTTTTCTTTATATTTTCTTCTTTCTTCTTTTATAGCTTGTTTGATGTGGTTGCTTGCCCTTGCTGTAACAACATAATTAAACCAATCATCTTTTGGGATTTGCTTTTTCGATGTAATAATCTCTACCTGATCGCCTGAAACTAATTTTTGGTTTAGCGGTGCTAATTTATGATTTACTTTTGCAGCGATACAAGTGTTCCCGATTTGAGAGTGAATATTATATGCAAAATCTAAAGCTGTTGCACCAACCGGAAGAGTTTTTATTTCTCCTTTCGGTGAAAAAACAAAAATTTCATCCGAAAATAAATCTAATTTAAAACTATCAAGAAAGTTTAATGCGTCTGATTCATTGTTTTGTAAAAGTTCACGAATTTTATTTAACCATTCGTCGAGGCCGGTATCCGTATCATCTTCATTTTTGTATTTCCAATGAGCAGCATAACCTTTCTCGGCAATTTCATTCATGCGTGTGCTTCTTATCTGAATTTCGACCCATTTTCCGGTTTTGCTCATAACGGTCGTATGCAAAGCTTCATATCCATTTGCCTTAGGAATAGAAATCCAATCTCTTAAGCGATCATGATTAGGCCTATAAAAACTCGTAATTATTGAATATACTTTCCAACAATCTGCTTTTTCGTCAGATAATGGCGAGTCGATCAATATTCTAATAGCCATCAGATCATAAACTTCTTCAATTGGAATTTCTTTTTCATTCATCTTTCTCCAAATCGAGTTTACTGATTTTTCTCTATTGAAGATTTCGTATTTAATTCCTTGTTCGCCAAATGCCTTTTTTAAAGGGTATATGAATTGGTTTATAAACCGACTGCGGTCTTCTTTTGATTCTTTAAGCTTTCTTGATATTGTTTGATAAACCTCTGGTTCGGTATATTTTAGAATTAAGTCTTGAAGTTCACTTTTTATAGCATACAATCCAAGACGATTAGCCAAAGGAGCATACAAAAAACTTGTTTCAGATGCAATTTTTATTTGTTTATTAGGTGGCATTGCATCTAATGTTCTCATATTATGCAATCTGTCAGCAAGTTTAATTAGAATTACTCTAACATCATCCGAAAGAGTCAATAATAGTTTCTTGTAATTTTCAGCCTGATAGGAGGCTTTTGATTTATCGAAAATTTCTTTTATTTTCGTCAGACCATCAATAATTTTTGCAACTTTCTTGCCAAACATTTTATTTATATCCGACAGGCTAAAATCGGTATCTTCAACAACATCGTGAAGTAAAGCACAAACTATTGAAGTTGCTCCAAGTCCAATGTCACCGGCAGCTATTCGGGCAACTTCAAGAGGGTGATAAATATATGGCTCACCCGTTCTTCGTCTCATATCTTTATGAGCCTCAGCAGCAAAATAGAAAGCTTTACGAACAAGCATTCTATTTTCTTTTGTTTTTGTAGATGTCCAGGCTCGCAATAATTTACTGTAACGTTTTAAAATTTCTTTTCTTTCTATTTCCGGGTCAACATTATACATTTTTTTTAATTACAATAAATTTTCAAAGGTTTTAATTTGGAACAAAATTACGTTAAATAACTTTTTAAACGAAAATATCATGAGTTTAGTTTTGGCTATTTTTTATTAAAGGTAAAAACTCAAATAAAAAGAAAGTTGTATCTTTGCTTACTTGAAGATAAGGATTTGTAATCAGA
>JAEINX010000145.1 GCA_016342645.1 Bacteroidales bacterium
CCATAATTTATTTAGCTTATAAGTTGAATTTCAGACATGTAAAATTCAACTATCATCATAGTGCACAAAACAGGAATAGGTGTAGCAACATCTATTGCCTGGCCTTTTAAGGTTAAAGTTTCATTTCCATTCATTTTAAATAAATAAGCTTCAGTTGTAACCCAGTTGCCAATTCCATTAATCCAATTTGGCCCGATTTTTCTTAAAGTTTCACCATTTGAATTTCTAACAAAATCTATATTCTCGTTTAAGATTGGCTCCAAAACATCTAACATATTTTTATTTTCCATTTTGATACTTGTTGAGGAAAACTGGTATCCGGATGTTAAATTGATAGTTTGAATATCCTGAATGGGATTTTGTTGGAAATTTCCATGTCCATCATTAAATAGAATATTCAAATAATAATCAATTCCTCCTACACCACTTGTAAATGCAATATCAATAAAACCATTATTATCATAATCCTCGCAAAATAACCCTTGAGGATTTGTCCTTTGATGAGGAATAAACTGATCAAATCCTAATTGAAAGGAACCAATATTCTCATACATATATAATCCTGAATGGTTATCAGCAATAAATACCATATCAGGCAATGAATCATTATTAAAATCGGCTATTTGAGCATAGCTGCAAAAGGGAGTAAACTCGAAATACGGATGTTCGTAAAATTCATTATACCCGAGATTTTCAAACATATAAACTCTATGATGATTGGCATAATAAGTTGTATGAAGGATAATATCGTTATCATTATCATTATCAAAATCGGAAATTAATACATATAAGTTAAGTGTTTCAGTCAAAAGTTGTTGATTAAAACCTGTTTCTGTACTAAAATAGATTTCAGTTTTTGAGCCGCCTGTAACAACAATATCGCTTCTTCCATCATCATTCAAATCAGCACATTCAATATCAGTTGGGGGAAAATCCAGTGTAAAATATTCAGGTGAGGAAAAATTGCCTGTTCCATCGTTGTAAATTATTCCCCATAGAAAGTCATTATTGCAAATAAATACAATATCTTCACTATTATTATTATTTATATCGCCATTTGAATACCCATTAATGGGTGCTCCATTATATAAATAAAATTGTTTAATATTATCAAATTTGGTATCTCCAAAATTGTAAATAATTAAAATATTCTCTGTATATGGATCAGTTGTTTGCAACCTGGTATAAATATCAATGAAAGAATTATTATCAAAGAAATCTCCAAGTATATTAAAAACCCCATATTCAACTTTTAAAGAATCTGTAAGCTGAAAATAGCCATTACCTGTATTATTCATAAAAGCCCCCCCCCATTGGGTTTGAGGACAATAATTACTTCCAACAACGATATCATTATCTTCATCCAAATCAAAATCAGAACTAAAAACATATATTGATCCGGCTGGCACTACGTATTCACTCCTACCATTCCCAACAGTAAAAGCTATGAGAAGAAAGGAAAAAAGAATTAAAAATTTTGAGAGATGGGGGGCTGTTTTTTTTATTCCAGACGGACTTCCATTCGATTGTGTATTTTTCATGGTTTTATTTTTTTGTTGTCCACTAATTATGCTTATTATGCTAATTTTCACTAATTTTTATCTGCGTTAATCAGCGATAAATTACTTTTTATGTCCTAATCATAAATCATTATCAATATTTCAAATTAAACAAACTCTGCCTTGTATGAGCAATAATGCCACATTACAGGGCATTCAATAATACATCTATTGTTAAGTTTTTATAAGAGAGGGCTCTCTTTAATTTAATCCATTAAAAACATCGGGTGAATAAAAACTAAACATTCGTATTAATATTTTCGGTTTTATTTTGGTTTGTAAAATTATAATATAATATTTGAATAAACAAAATTTTTTTATTGTTTTTCAGTATTGTGATAGTCACGGTGTGAATTGTTATTTAAAAGTGCAAATTCCATAATTACAATTTCCTATTTCTTGAGTTATTCACACCGTGACTTTCCCACATCAAAATATCATTTAGTCTAAATTATTAATCCGTATTAGTTAATATTTTATTTACTTTTGCAGGCAATTTTTATAATCAGAGAAAATGAAAAATAGCGTATTTAGTTTTTTGTATATAAATATTAGCATTATAATTATTTAATAGGCTATTAAAGCGTTTTTTACAATAAAATTTATTGAACAAGAAGTTTTAAATGGAAGCAAAATATCAAGAATATAAAAAACTCGACCTTTCGCAAATCGGAGAGGAAATTGAAAAATATTGGGAAGAAAACAAGGTTTTTGAAAACAGTCTTGAAATAAGAAAAGGCAATAAACCATTTGTTTTTTATGAGGGGCCACCTTCGGCAAACGGCCTTCCCGGAATCCATCATGTTATGGCAAGGGCAATCAAAGATATTTTTTGTCGATATAAAACACTCAAAGGATTTTACGTAAAACGAAAAGCCGGATGGGATACACATGGCTTACCTATTGAAATTTCAACCGAAAAAACTCTCGGCATTACTAAAGAAGACATCGGAAAAACAATTTCTGTTAAAGATTATAATAATGCTTGTCGCAAAGAAGTAATGAAATACAAGGATCTTTGGGACAGTCTGACGAAAAAAATGGGTTATTGGGTCGATCTTGATGATCCGTATATTACGTTCGATAACACTTATATAGAATCGGTCTGGAACCTTTTATCAAAGCTTTACGAAAAAGGGCTTCTTTATAAAGGTTACTCTATTCAACCATATTCTCCGGCTGCCGGAACCGGCCTTAGCTCGCATGAATTAAACTTGCCGGGATGCTATCGCGATGTGAAAGACAATACGCTCGTGGCACAATTTAAAGTTCTTAGAAACGAAAAATCTGAATTCCTCTTCGACAATATTCATGGTGACCTTTCATTTCTGGCGTGGACAACAACGCCATGGACTTTACCCTCGAATACTGCACTCGGAGTTGGTAAAAAAATTAATTATGTTAAAGTAAAAACATTTAATCCATATACTTATAAACCGATTACCGTAATTCTTGCAAAAGATTTGCTTAATAAATATTTTCCTGAAAAAAATGCAGAACTAAAACTCGAAGATTACGAAGAAGGACAAAAAAATATTCCCTTTGAAATTACAAATAGTTTTACAGGTAAGGAACTTGAAGGAATTAGTTTCGAACAATTGCTTCCTTATGTTCAACCCGAAGACGGTGATGCCTTTAAAGTTTTGATTGGTGATTTTGTCACAACCGAAGACGGAACAGGAATAGTTCATTTGGCACCAAGTTTTGGAGCTGACGACTTCAGGGTTGCAAAAGAAAATGGAATAGGTTCATTGACTCTTGTAAATAAACTAGGAAAATTCACCGAAGAAATGGGTGAATTTGCAGGCCGCTTTGTTAAAAATGAATACGATCCTGATTATGATCCGAAAATCAAGGATAATGTTGACATCGATATAATTGTTAAGCTGAAAAAAGAAAACAAAGCTTTTAAAACCGAAAAATACGAACACTCATATCCTCATTGCTGGAGAACCAACAAACCAATACTTTATTATCCCTTGGATTCGTGGTTTATCAAAACAACGGCATTTAAGGACAGAATGATAGAGCTTAATAAAACCATTAATTGGAAACCAACGTCAACAGGAATCGGGCGTTTTGGCAATTGGTTAGAAAACCTTGTTGACTGGAACCTTTCACGTTCGCGTTATTGGGGAACTGGATTGCCGATTTGGACAAGTAAAGATCGTGATGAGCAGATTTGTATTGGTTCGGCTGAGCAATTGAAATCAGAGATTGAAAAATCAATTGCTGCCGGAATAATGAATAATAATCCCTTAGAAAATTTTGTTCCCGGCGATAACTCAAAAGAGAATTATGAAACATTTGATTTTCATCGTCCTTATATTGATGAAATTATTTTAGTTTCCGAAAAAGGAAACAAAATGTTTCGAGAACCCGATTTAATAGATGTTTGGTTCGATTCGGGATCAATGCCTTATGCCCAGTTTCATTTTCCGTTTGAAAATGTGGAAGAATTTGAAAATAGCTTTCCGGCTGATTTTATTGCCGAAGGAGTTGATCAGACAAGAGGCTGGTTTTTTACTATGCATGCAATAGCCGTAATGCTTTTCGATTCGGTTTCTTATAAAACTTGTGTTTCCAATGGACTTGTTCTTGATAAAAACGGAAACAAAATGTCAAAGAGCCTTGGTAACGCTGTCGATCCTTTTAAAACTATTGATAAATACGGGCCCGATGCTTTGCGTTGGTATATGATAACTAATGCACAGCCATGGGATAATTTAAAATTTAATGAAGAAGGAATAGCCGAAGTTCAAAGAAAATTCTTTGGTACTTTGTATAATACATACGCGTTTTTTGCACTTTATGCGAATATTGATGGATTTAGTTACAAAGAAGAAGAAATTCCCATCGAGAAACGGCCTGAGATTGACAGGTGGATTTTATCTGAACTAAACACTCTTATCAAAAATGTTGACGAAAGTTATGCTGATTATGAACCTACAAAAGCAGGACGTGCAATTCAAAGTTTTGTTGACGAGCATTTAAGCAATTGGTATGTTCGATTGTCGAGAAGAAGGTTCTGGAAAGGAAGTTATTCGGATGATAAAATATCTGCTTACCAAACTCTTTATAAATGCCTCGAAACCGTAGCTCAATTATCATCGCCAATTGCGCCGTTTTTCATGGATAAACTTTTTAATGATTTAAATAAAATTACAGGTAAAGTTAACGTAAGTTCAATTCACTTAACCGAATTTATTTCGCCTGATGAAAAGTTGATTGATAAAGGTCTTGAAGAGCGAATGCAACTTGCGCAAAAAATATCTTCAATGGCTCTTTCTTTACGAAAGAAAACAAATATCAGGGTTCGTCAGCCATTAAATAAAATAATGATTCCGGTTTTAAATGATGAGTCAAAAAATCAGATTGAAGCAATAAAAAACCTGATTCTTTCAGAAGTAAACATTAAAAACATTGAATATATTACTGATTCTTCCGATATTTTGGTGAAAAAAGTTAAGCCGAATTTCAAAGCTCTCGGGCCGAAATACGGTAAGCTGATGAAAAATATTGCAGTTAGAATAAATCAATTTAACCAACAAGACATCAATAAACTCGAAGCAGATGGAAGTTATAAATTTGATCTTGATGGAAATTTTATTGAAATAAATATTAGCGATGTTGAAATTTTAACTGAGGATATTCCGGGTTGGGTTGTCGCTAATATTGATAAACTTACGGTAGCTTTAGATATTAAAATTACCGAGAAATTAAAAAATGAAGGTATTGCTCGAGAATTGGTTAACAGGATTCAAAACATTAGAAAAGATTTGAATTTTGAAGTAACCGATAAAATATCTGTGGAAATTGAAAAAAAGGAATTTATTAATAGTGCGGTGAAAGAAAACTTTTCATACATTTGCTCGGAAACTTTAGCAGAGTCTCTTAATTTTGTTGATAAAATTGATGACGAGAACAAATTATCAATAGAAATTACGGACGACGATGGTGTTTTCATAAAAGTAATGCGAATTGTATGAAAGAAACAAGGCATTCTTTTTTAATAATATTTAAATATTTGTGAAATGGAAAAAAATACTAAAACAACAGAAACTACTAAAAAATCCAGGTATTCTGATGAAGAACTTCAGGAGTTCAAAGAAATAATTCTTATTAAACTCGAAAAAGCCACCAGAGACCTGAAATTGTTAACCGAAGCTTTTACGAACTCTGATTCTGCCGACATAAGCGATACATCTCCAACATTTAAAATCTTAGAGGAAGGATATCAAGTTTTATCAAAAGAGGAAAATAGCAGATTAGCAGCCAGGCAACAAAAGTTTATTACAAATCTTGAAAATGCTTTAATCAGGATAGAAAATAAAAGTTACGGAGTTTGCCGTGTTACCGGAAAACTAATTCCCAAAGAACGCTTAAGAAGTGTTCCTCATGCAACTCTCAGTATTGACGCAAAACTCAAACAAGTTTAGAATCACTGCTATAAAAAATATTGATATTGATTATTGTTATGATGAGTAATTGTCATCGTACAAAATGTTTTGTTTTTCGGCTTATAGCTATATTTTAATATTCAAAAAAATAACTTTTGAAAAAAACCTTAATACTTATTTTTATCATTCTGATTGCAGATCAGATACTAAAAATTTGGATAAAAACACATTTGTGTATTGGACAGGAATATTCAGTTTTTGGCGATTGGTTTCTGATTCATTTTACCGAAAATTCGGGGATGGCATTTGGGCTTCAATTTGCAGGAAGCTATGGAAAACTTATTCTTAGTGTTTTCCGAATTATTGCTATTTCAGCAATAGGATGGTATTTATTTCATCTTATCCGACAAAAAACAAAACCCGGACTTGTAATTTGTATTTCGCTGATTTTTGCCGGTGCTATTGGAAATCTTATTGATAGTGCTTTTTATGGTATGTTATTTAGTGAAAGCAGTTTTCATCAAGTTGCTACTTTTCTGCCAGAAGAGGGTGGTTACGCTACATTTTTACATGGAAAAGTAGTCGATATGCTTTATTTCCCAATAATTAACGGAACATATCCGTCTTGGTTTCCGTTTATAGGTGGGCAAAGCTTTATATTTTTCAGGCCGATTTTTAATATTGCCGATTCTTCAATCACAATTGGCGTGTTTTCATTGATTATTTTTCAACGAAAATTTTTTAAGAAAGGATGATTTCGTTAGAATAAAATTTGGGAAAAGATTTTACAAAAACAATTATTTCTTTTTAGCAACCCACGACTTAAGTCATGGGCTACAAAACATCCAAGAGTCTTATTATTAACTTTTTTAACAGTTTAAGGAATTATTCAAGTAAAAAATTAATAATTGATTTTATTATAAGGATTAATCTTTTTCAATTTTCTTGCTTAGGTTTTCCCGATTATTGTTTTCATTTTTATAAGCATTAACAATTCTGGTAACTAATTTATGGCGAATGATATCGCTTTCATCAAGAAAAACAAAATCAATACCTTTAATATTTTTCAATATTTGCATAGCATGAATTAAGCCCGAGGTTTGATTTCTCGGCAAATCAATTTGAGTAATATCACCTGTTACGATAAACTTTGCCGAGCGGCCCATTCTTGTCAGATACATTTTCATTTGGGCAATGGTTGAATTTTGAGCTTCATCCAGAATAACAAAAGCATTATCGAGTGTCCGCCCTCTCATAAAAGCCAAAGGAGCTATTTCAATAGTACCATCTTCTAAGTAAGTCAAAAGTTTTTGAGTCGGAAGCATATCTCTTAAAGCATCGTATAAAGGTTGAAGATAAGGATCGAGCTTATCTTTCAGGTCTCCGGGCAAAAAACCCAGATTTTCACCGGCTTCAACTGCCGGCCTGGTTAAGATTATTCGTCTGACTTCTTTGTTTTTCAATGCCCTAACTGCGAGAGCTACTGCCGTATAGGTTTTTCCCGTACCTGCCGGGCCAACCGCAATCACCAAATCGTCTTTATTGCAACTGCTCACTATTCTGCTTTGGTTTCTTGTCCGGGCTTTAATAATCATTCCCGAACGGCCATGCAGAATTATATTTGAATCGCCTTCATTAACTTTTTGAATCAAGCCGTTATTGTCTATTTCCATTATTTGACTTACGTCTTTTTCGGTTATTTTCCCGAATTTATCATAATACAATAAAAGCAATTCAAACTTTTTTTCAAATGAGGTGATTTCAGCAATGTCACCGATAACTATAACTTTATCTCCCCGAGCAATGATTTTTATTTTAGGAAATATATTTCTGATTTTTTCGATATTCGAATCATTTACCCCATATATTTCCAAAGGATTGGTAGTTCCAATACTTATTATTTTTTCACTCATATAAAAAATTATCTTAAAATAAATTTTTCACAAACTAATTTGTCAACGATTACCAAGTTCCCAAAAATATTAAAAAAAAATGATAAAAATATACTTTTATTAGTAATTTTGAATTTTACAAATTAAATAAAAATAACAAATTTTACAAAAAAGGTAAAAGAGTGTAAATGGCGATAATTACTTTAACAAGCGACTGGGGTTGTAAAGATCATTATTTAGGGGCTATCAAAGGAAAAATTCTGAAGTTATTACCAGAAGCAAAAATTATCGACATCTCACACCATATAACTCCCTTTAATATAGAGCAAGCAGCATTTATTATAAAAAATTCTTATACAAATTTTCCTGACGGAACTATTCATATAATTGCAATTAATACGGAGGAATCAACAACAAATCCTCATACAATTGTTTTTATCGACAAACAATATTTCATTGGAGCCGATACGGGAATTTTTTCTCTAATATTTAATAAAAAACCCGATAAAATTATTGAATTAGATATTCTTCAGGACTCTGATTATTTTACATTTTCCACTCGCGACAGATTTGTAAATGCTGCCGTTAGGCTTGCAAAAGGAGAGGAATTGGAAAAACTCGGCGATTTAAAAGATTCGATTAATCAGAAAATTCTTTTTGAACCCGTAAGCGAGAAAAATGTAATAAAAGGCATTGTCAGCTATATTGATTCATACGAAAATCTTATTACAAATATTTCCGAAAAACTTTTTAAACAAGTCGGTAAAGGCAGAGAGTTTTCTATATATTTTAGAACCAACAGTATCAATCGAATTAATAAATCCTACAATGATGCACCCGAAGGCGAAATTCTTGCTATTTTCAGTTCAACAGGACTTTTGCAAATTGCTATTAATAAAGGAAATGCTTCGAGTTTGCTTGGCATGAATCATAAGGATCCCATAAGAATTGAGTTTAAGGA
>JAEINX010000146.1 GCA_016342645.1 Bacteroidales bacterium
CGTAAAGTCAGCTGTCCGTTCTTTTGAAATAAAGGAACAACTAACAAAATCAAGTGTCGCTGTTTTCGTTATGGGATCATCAACTTTATCATAAACAAACACAAGTAAATTATATCCAAGTCCAAAAATCTTTTGTTTAGCATCTTTAAATGGGCAAGATGATTGCGGTTGTTTAATAGAAGTTACTTTAATGTCGGTCTGAATATCATCAGAAGACAAGTCGATACCATTGGCAGACGATCCGATGGTTGTCTCGTATTTCTTGTTTAAATATTCTTGAAACTTATGCTCAATGTGTGTTCCGACAGCCTTACCATCAGTCACACCATATAGGTCAATATTTTTTGTTTTCGATTCGGCAAAACAAAATGCTTTTGCCGCAGCCTTTAAACTCTTTATGGTAAGTTTCTCTTTAATTGTTCGCGTCTTATTGTGTTCGCAAATTTAGTCATTTTTCCTGTCTTTTGGTATGATGGCGATTTTCTTAGAAAGAAACTATCCAAACCATTAGAAATGTTAATTTGAATTTTATAAGTCCAATAACTTTTTTATGGTTATCTTTGCCGCATAATTTAGTGTAATGGATAAATATGACCAATTAAGTTTTTCGACAGTTATTTCGGATGTTGTTTCGAGATATGCCAATCATAAAGCTTTAGGTTTTGTTGATGAGGAACAAATGACTTATGCTGAAATGGGAAAGCGTATTAATGCTACTAAAGCATTTTTCCAATTACTTGATATTCAGAAAGGCGATAGAGTTGCCATTTACAGCCAAAATATGCCAAACTGGGGCATAGTGTATTTTGCTATGCAATGTATGGGAATTGTGGCAGTTCCGATTCTCCCTGATTTTAATTCTCATGAATTGGAGAACGTTTTACAACATTCTGAAGCTAAGGCTGTTTTTGTTTCAAAAAACCTTGAGTCTAAACTTACTGAAGCAAAGAAAAATATGCTTAAGGCAATAATTCGTATCGAAAACTTTGAAATTTTGAAAAGCGAAAAACAAAATATTGTTTTTGATGAAAACTTACAATGCAATAGCTCACATAAGCCTAAGGAAAATGACTTAGCAGTATTAATTTACACATCTGGAACAACAGGCGACTCTAAAGGAGTGATGCTTTCTCAAAAAAATTTGATTACAAACGCTATTCAGGCAGGGAATATCCAAAAGATTATGGAGCATGAAAGATTCCTTTCGGTTTTGCCCTTGTCTCATGCTTATGAGAATACTATAGGATTAATATTGCCTATATTAAAAGGTGCTAATGTCAGTTATTTGCGAAAACCACCTACGGCAAGCGTTTTGGTTCCTGCAATGAAAAAGGTGAAGCCGCATATTATGCTGACCGTACCAATGATAATTGAAAAAGTCTATAAAAACAACATAATTCCCCAAATCCAAAAAAAAGCTTTTACACGCATTTTGCATAATAATAAATTTACACGAAAACTGATCTATCGCTTAGCCGGGAAGAAATTATATAAAACTTTTGGTGGAAACCTGAAATTTTTTGGTGTTGGAGGTGCAAAACTTGACCCTCAGGTAGAACAATTTTTACGTGATGCCAAATTTCCTTATGCAGTAGGTTATGGTTTAACGGAAACATCTCCATTATTAGCCGGTTCTAATCCTAAGACATCAAAATTTCAAACGATTGGGCCAAAAGTAATTGATTGTGAATTAAAAATTAATAATCCTAATCAAGCAAATGGGGAAGGAGAAATTTGGGCCAAAGGGCCGAATATAATGTTGGGTTATTATAAAAACGAAACTAAAACACGAGAAGTTTTAAGTGAAGATGGTTGGTTTAAAACCGGTGATTTGGGCGTCTTCGATAAACAAGGAAGGCTAAGCCATAAAGGAAGGCTTAAGAACTTGATTGTAGGTGCTAATGGTGAAAACATTTACCCTGAAGATATTGAATCCATTATCAACAATTTCCGCCATGTAGTTGAATCAATTGTTGTTGAGAAAAAAGGTAAACTTGTAGCTTTAGTACATTTTAACAGAGAGGAGTTAGAGCTAAAACTAAAAGAAATGACTACCGAATTTACTAACAAATTAGATGAAAAGATAGAGAAATTTACACAAAAAGTAGATGAAGCTATTGACGAATTAGCCACTGAACTTCAACAACACATCAATACAAGAGTTAATAAATTTTCTCGAATTCAGTTGCTTGTTGTCCATTCTGATCCGTTTCAGAAAACTGCTACAAAAAAGATTAAGAGATATTTGTATTCTTAATCAGAGAAGGAAAAAATAGAAACACAGCATAAACTGCTGCTCCTTTCTCAGTATTATTTTTATCGTTATCAATTCGAGAGTCTCTAATCTCTTTAATTATTTCATCTGAGTCTCTTGAATCTTCCCATGCTCCATATAAATCTTTTAATTCGAATTCACTCTCTTTCTTTGTATCAATTGATTCAGCCAACTTATTAATTAGTTTCTTTTTAGAAACATTATCGAACCTTGCCAAAAAGCCCAAATATTTATCAATTGTTTTATTTGATAATGTTAAACTCATAGTGTTAATTTTATTCAAAGATCCGAATTTTTATTTATCGGAATTCTTTTATGCATTTTTGCTAACAATTTGCAAATATGACCCGTAGCCGTTCACTTGCATTACGTTTTTTGATTACTCGTATTTTTATGTTTCTACTCATTTGTCTAAATAGAACTAATGCGGCTATGGGCTATGATTTGCTGTTATGCCTAGTATTTTTAGTAATATTCATAAATAAATCTACTAATTTCTTCAGTTTGTTCCTGGGAATTTAATTTCTTGATTTCTATCAAATCTCCAAATTCATTGTACTTTCTTTCAATTGATTTTTGAACCAATCCATCACTTTCAAATGAAACTCTCTTGGTGAGGTTATTTTCATCGTATGAATATTTGATAATCCTTTCTTTTCCTATATAAGTAGTTTCCTTTCTTTCAATCAAATTACCTTTAGAGTCGAATTTTTGTTCCCATTTTTCAGTATTATGAATTGTAGTCGGACCCCCAATCATCAAATAGTTTGTGCAATTTCCCTTTCTATCATAAGTATACTTTTCTCTAATTTCCCAAATGTCACTAGGTTGAATTAATTCAATTAAATTGTTTTCTGAATCATATTTATAAAGAGTTTCCCATTTTCTTGAATTAAATTCATCCAATACTTCATCAGTCTTTTTAGTTAGGTTTTTATTCCCATCATATTCAAATGTATTTACATGTTTTCCCCAGTCAGAAGTGTCTGTCTTGGAAATATGTTTTTTGGAGAATGTTTTTTGAATAAGCAATCCATGGGAGTCGTAAATATTAATCGTTTCTGTAATTACTGCTGGGTTACTATTTCCTTGAGAATAAAATAATTCTAAGATTTCATTCCCATGCTCATCATATTTATATTCATGTTTTCTTTCAAATTCAAAATCACTTTCAGAACACCCAAACGAACCAGGACAATAATCAATAGAAAGTGTAATGTTTCCTAATTCATCATATTCTTTGTAATGTTTAATAAAATTTGATGAGTCTTTTTCACCATTACTTAATTCAATGAATATCTCTTTTTCAATTTTAATATTATTTTTTGAATCTTGTCCGAATGAAGATATTGATATGAATATTATTAGTACTATTTTAATTAGGTTTCTCATTTTTTAATATTAGGCATAACTTCTAAATAATTACTACACATTGCGCATTATTTCGCATTTGTTTATTGTAGTTATTTTTATTAAATTACTGATTAGTATTACTTTTTCAATATTTAAATTATTATTCATGCTTTTATTGAGCAAATGTATTTAAAATATTTTACAAATCAATATTAAAAGAATTATTTGTTTTAATGCTTTAAACCTATTTAGCGATTGTTGCGTTGAGGCGTGTTAAGGAGTTGTTGTGGGTTTCGCTTTCAATGGATAGGGTATTGTAATAGTTTTTTTGGAATGTTAGGGTGCATAAGCCTTCAGATGATAATTGCCCGATTTGTGTGTTCGATGGTAGAACTGCGTTTTCTTGCGGTCTGTTTGTGTTTTTCGATGTTTGGTATTTGTTTTTTAAGAGTCGTTCTGTATTTTTTGATAGCAACAAGCGTCTTTGTGTTTAATCCGCAAGTTACAAGCATGATTTATATATTACTCAAAATCTCAATAGTCAGATTTTCAAAAATTCTCTCCTGATTATTAAAACTTGAATTTGTGATAATCAAAACTCCAATATCATGGTTTTTTAATAAAACGGCCTGGCAATAAAATGATCCGGGCGAACCTTTATGAAGGCTGACATTTCTAAAGCCGTGATAATTACGAAGCAATTCCCATCCTAATCCATATTGGGCTCCATTATGCATTAATTTATATTCATCTGAAGTAAGAATAGCCGCTTTTCCTTTTATTCCTCTTAAATTGTCTTGTAAAAACCTGATATAATCCTCTATACTTAAATTGATATCGCCCGCTGCATCAGTTGAAAAATTTTCGAGGCTAAAATTATCCTTTGGATTTTGTATTAAGAGTTCATTATTGGCTGGATTGATCCAATGTCCGTAAGTTTGAGTGCTATCCATGGCAGGCCATCCAAATTTACCTTTAATTCTCAAAGGTGTAAAAACCAATTCAGTAATCAATTCTTTCCATGATTTTTTACCAACCTTTTCTAACATTGCAGCAGCCATAACATATCCGATATTTGAATATTGAAAGCAATTATTGCAGGCCTTTTTCGAGAGTGCCCAACTAAAAAGTTGTTGGCGGGTAAAGCTTGTATCGCTAAAAATAAAAGGCTTAATTATTTCATTTGAAGCAAGTTTGTAATGCGGTAGTCCGGCTCGGTGAGTTAATAATTGCTTAAGGTTGAAATCGGGATATGAATCATTTGCTTCTTTCTTATATTCAGGGAAAAAATCAAAAAATTTTGAATCCCAGCTTATCAAATTCTTATTAACTAAATCAACTGCCACATAGCACAAAAATGCTTTTCCACATGAGCCGATATGAAATCTGCTTCCGCTTGTCAAACTGTCAACTGAGTTCATTTTTTTCACCCCATAATAAACAATACTGAAAACCGTGTCGGATGAAAATACTGAAATTGCTATTCCGGGGATTTTATTCTTTTCTACAGTTTGTTTTGCAAGTTGCCTGATTTTTAAATCAATATTCGATTGATTATTATTCGAGCAACTAAATAATATTATCAACAAAATAATTGTTAGTTTCTTTAAACAACTAAATATTATTTTCATAATAATTTCAATATTTTTTATTCAAAGCTTTCCAAAAACCGAATATGTTCTTCAATTTCATTTTCCGAAATCGGATTCCCTATATTTTGCATTGCTGATTTATAAAGTTGGAAATTCAAATCATGTGAATACCTGCTGAAATCATTTAAAATATTATCAGAAATCTGTTGGTCAATATTCAGCATGATATTATTTCCGGGGTTTTGCAAATCAATTTCCGTAAAATCAATTTGTCTGATATTTTTGTTTTCGCGACTTAAAAAATATACTTTCTGATCGTACGGATCGAATACAATCCGCCAGATTGATTCGGGCGAACCTTCAATGCTTTTTAAAATATCAAAGGTATAATCAATTTTACAATCGGTGGTTTCACAGTTAAGTTCGGCTAATTGGTCAGCAGCCAAAACAAATCGTTGAGTTGTAATATAATCAAAAACATTGCTTTTTTCGGGAAGAGTGTTTTCGTTAAAATGATTTAAGCATTTTGAATACTCTTGATTTGTTAAAACTTTAATTGGAAGTTCCTCATTTTGAAGTGAAACTATTTTTCCGTTTTGAAACGAAATAATTAAGCATCCGCCGTATTTATCGCAAATCATATATTTATCGCTGGAATTAATAATTCTTATTTTTGATAAACTTTCAAGAACTTCTTGTGTTGTTTTACAATTATCTAAAGCATATTGAACCCAAAAATTACAAATCATAGCAGGCCTTTCATCAGCAGGTGGCCCTATTGTATGAGGAAGTGCAACTGTTGAAATTACTAATCCGGCCTCATTCATACCATATTGAGGATATTCAATGCTAATTGCATTGAAAGTGATGTTTCCATATTTCGAAATCCATTGCAATTTTAATTCTCCTGTATTGTACTGGTCGCTGGTTTTGGATTTGTTTCGTTTATTTATAAAAATCAAGCCATCCCAATTTCCCTCACCATCGAAATTTGCTCCGAGAATATATGTTTCATTATTAGGGATACAAATTATTGAGCAGGCAAAAAGTTTTGAAAAACTTATGATTGCAAAAAACAAGATTGATATTTTTAAAAGCTTCATTTTTTAGTTTTCATTAAATTGTATTGATTTCCTTCTGAGAAAATCGTTAAACAATAATTATTTCTACTATTTATAAACTCAAAACTACATTGAATATCGAAGTTTTTCATAAAGAAATCAAACTCATTTTCAGCAAAAAGTTCGCCTTTTGCCATATTGTCTTCGTTATAAAACAGCTTTCCGTTTTCTAATGAAATTTCTATTTCATGGCCATCTAATTTATAAAGACCGGTATAGTTATTTAAAATTTTAAGTGAAATTTTGCATTCGGTTTTTTTTATGGGGCTTTTTGGCAGGGAAACCTCTTCATTATTAATAATTTTAAAAATCTCAAAACCAAGCTTTGTGCATGAAGTACAGCTTCTATTTGATAAAATAATTATAATAGTGTTATCGGTAATCGATCGAAGCAAAAAACTCCTGAATCCTTTGAATCCGCCCGTTGTAATTACTATTTCAGGATATTCGGCTAAAAGTGCCCAACCAAAAGCTATATTTGTTTTCTTCCCATTTTTAAGCCTGGCCGATTGGTAGAATTTTGAATCGGGATTTCTCGAAATCAAAGTATCTTTCAGAAGAAATAAATGCCATTTATATAAATCACTAACATTTGAATAAACACCACCGGCACCGCTTGTAAATAAATCATAATTATAAATCTGATCTGTCAAATCATAAGCGTAGGCTTTATTTGGAGTTTTTACATTATTGTTCTCACAAACAAAGGTTTTATCCATTTCATTTGGTTCAAAAATATTTTCATTAAGAAACTCGCTATAAGTTGAATTTGAAACTTTTTCAATCAACATTGCCAATAAAATGTATCCGGCATTGCTGTAATTATATTTTGTTCCGGAAATATATGATAATTCCTGACCGATTAACCAATTATAAATATCTTGATTTTTTAAGCCTGGTTTATAAAGATTTTTTCCAAACCAATCCGGCATTCCTGAAGTGTGGGCGAGAAGTTGTTCAATTGTAAGATAATGAAAATGTGGTGGTAATCCTTGAATATAATCTCCAATCCAATCGTCAAGTGAAATTTTCTTTTGCGTAACAAGCAATAAAATTGAGTAGGCTGTAAATTGTTTTGTTACTGAAGCAAGATAAAAAACCGTGCTGTCATTTATAAGTTTTTTGTTTTCGAAATCACTAAATCCAAATTTATTTCTGTAAATTTCTACATTATTTTTAACAATTAGAACCGAGCCGCTAAACAATCCGTTTTCATAATACTCTTTAACTTGCTTGTCAATTCTATCGGAAATTTTCTCATTTTCGGTCTTCGATTTGCAAGAAAATATTAGAACAGAAATGATTAAAATATATAAATTAATTCTATTCATATTCGCTCATATTTAAAATTTTATTAGGAGTAAAATCAATTATTTCAATATCGGAAAATTCAGGGTTATTTTCCTTAAACGATTGAACGATATTGAATCCTATTGTATAACCGCTCGCAAACGGTATTTCATTCGTGCCCATCATTACTTTATCACAAATCGTATGGCCACGCATATCCAAATCAGTTTTGATAATTTCCCAAACCCTGTTTTCGGTTTCTTTATTAATAATGGAAGTCCATGTAATATTTTTATCAGGATAAACAGAGCTTGCAAAAGAATCTGCCCTACCTTCAAAGATTAGAAATTCTAAAAGGCTGAAATTAATAGTTTCAAAATTACGTGAAGTCCAAACACTATGATGATATTCGTGAGCAAGCACATAGGGCAGAAGCTCCTTCCAATTTTTGAAAGTCGGGTCAATGGAAACAATTATTTTACCACTGCCAACGGTAACTGCCGTAACGCCAATATTATATTTTTCATAATAATTTCTATACTCAGGATTGGCAGGAATAAACAATATTTTCGTTGATGGCCCGGGAAGGGCGAGGCTAATTTTTTTTAAGGCATTTTTAGCAATTTTAATCAGATCGGAGTTTTTCAGAATTTCTATCTCTTTTAATAATTCATTATTGGGAATTATAGGGTTTTCAATATTGGAGAGAATAAACGGATATTCGGCATTTTCGGAAAATTCCTTTTTTAAAGGATTAAAAATTAACTTTTTATATAAATTTGTTGACTCATTTTTTGAAGTTTTAATGTAATCATCAAAAAGCCGGTAAGCTGTAATCAATTCAAATCCCTGATTGTTAATGCTTTTTTTAATAACAGAGAATTCGTTTTGTGGATTATTATTGCAAGAAAATAATATTAAAATGAAAAGAAAAATGTAAACTATTGTTTTAAAAGTGAATAATCTCATTTGATAAAATTTCATATTAACAAAGCAAAAATACTAAAACTTTTTTGTAAGCTGACATAAATTAAAAGTCAGCATATTTATTTCCCATTTTACATTCTTTTTTCTTTATTGTTATTACTAATTTATCGTTTTACAATAATTTTTTAATGTTATA
>JAEINX010000147.1 GCA_016342645.1 Bacteroidales bacterium
GTATCTTGTATCCTGTATCTTGTATCCTGTATCTTGTATCTTGTATCCTGTATCTTGTATCTTGTATCCTGTATCTTGTATCTTGTATCCTGTTTTAAGCCTGATGTTGTTCTCTCAAAAGATCGTTTACTGTTTTAACCGGATTAAAAGTAATAATCGGGCATTCAACAAAAATTGTAATCCAGTCCGCCATGGCCCCATTCCAAAGACCCGGCAATTCTTGAGCTTTAAGGCTTTTTCCATCTTTTGATTTTATTGAAATAAATCCTGTGTTTTGGTCAACAAATTTCTTCAAATCGAATTTTCGACCTTTAAAATCTCTAACCGAGCAAATCAAGTCAACCGGATTAAAATGAGTTGCATTACTGACAATTTCCTTTTGCTCAGGATCATTTAAGTCCATTTGTGAGGATTCAACAATTTGAAGGGAAGTAACGCCTTTTGAGTTCTTTGTCCAAAAAGGCCCTCCGCCCGGTTCACCTTCATTTTTCACCATTCCACAAATCCGTATAGGCCGATTAAGCTTTTTGAATAACAGTTCTGATTTTTCCGTATTGTTGAGGGTACTTAAATATGTATTAAAAACAATTTCAAGGCTGTCTTTTGCAAAAAGTTCAATCTCATATAACTTATCATCACCTAAATTATTTCTTTTCAATAATTTCAAATAATTATTTGTTTTTTCTTGAAGCTTTAATAAGTATCCTGCAAGTGCTTTTTTATAAAGATAGGTCGTATCTCTTAATCTGTCGGGCACTATATTGTCGATGTTTTTAACAAAAATAATATCAGCTTCCAGATCGTTAAGGTTCTCAATCAAAGCACCATGTCCGCCGGGCCTGAATAAAAGACTTCCGTCAGTTTCCCGAAAAGGTTTGTTTTCCAAGTCAACGGCAATAGTGTCGGTTGAACTTTTTTGAACCGAGAAACTTATATCATAAATTATCCCAAATTTCTTTTCATATTTTCCTTTTGTTTTATCAATTTCTTCCTTAAAATCTTTGAGATGCTCAGGCGAAACCGTAAAATGCACTTTCACATGATTGTTTTCATCTTTACAATAATTAGCTCCTTCTATCAAATGTTCTTCGATTGACATTCGTGATCCGTCATCGTAATAATGAAACTTTATCAAACCCTTTGGCGATTTAGAATAATTTAACCCTTTTTCAGAAAGTATGTAATCAATTATTGGAGTGAAATTCTTTTCATTAAGACACCCATCAATATCAATTCCATCATTTTTCATTTTTGATTTTAACTCATCGTAAAAAGCAAAATCTTTTATTCTTGAAATAACATTAAAAACAGAATTAAAACTCATATCTTTTAGAAGTTCTTGATAATCATCTTCGGTGTTTTTATATTTGGCTACAAATTCAAACAAATGTTTAAACATCCTTGTAGCAGCACCCGAAGCAGGTACAAATTTTATGGTATCTTTTTTTATACTTTCTTTATCATAGAAAGCAGCAAGCTTTTTAACTTCTTCTTCGGAAAAAACTTTTAATCCATCTTGATTTGTAGCCGGTGCAATTAGTTTTATATGAGGAAAATCTTTGATAAAATTATTAATTTGCTTATTAATAGTTTTAACATTTATTCCTTTCGATTGAATTTGTTGAAGATCCTTTTCAGTAAACATACTTTTTAATTGATTATTTTTAATTGACTATTTACTATTGAAAATGGTATAGGGGGTAAAAGGTATAAAGGATCTTTATATCCCATATATTCCTTATTTTCTCTATTTCTCATATTTCCAAATTTCCATTTAGCAAAAATATAATTATTTCAACCTTTATCTAATTTTATCTTCAACTTTTCTTTTTGAATTTAAAATTTGTTTTAGATTTGCAAACTTAATAAGCCCAGGTGGCGGAACTGGTAGACGCGCATGGTTGAGGGCCATGTAACCTTTTGGTTGTGCAAGTTCGATTCTTGTTCTGGGCACTAAATAATTGATGATTTTCGATTAACAATTGATAATTGATTGACTGGCTTTTAAATATAAATTACACAGAAACTTAATAAAACATATCAATAGCAGTCGTATGATTATTAATCAAAAATCAAAAATAATCAATCAAAAATATAAACGTATTGCCCGGATGGCGGAATTGGTAGACGCGCTGGTTTCAGGGACCAGTGGCCGCAAGGCCGTGCAGGTTCGACCCCTGTTCCGGGTACAAAATTTATAATCTTCTATGAATGTTGAATATAATTCTGAATCTGAAATCAAAAATTTAATTTAGTTTAGAATTATGCTTATAAAAGCATTCATTTCTTTGTTTTTGATTCCGTTATTTATTGGGAATATTTTTGCACAGAAAATAGTATTTACTGAGAATTTCCCGATAAGTTATTCTGAAATTAAATATGAAAAAAGACCTGACAGAAAACAAAAAATTAATAATACGATAATTAGTGAAATTGGTGCTAATGAGCCGCTAAGCTTGTCCGATATTTTTTTTCCAATTTTTTATAACTTAAATATAAGTATTTCTGAATCTTATGATGATAATTTCATTCTTCGATTAACAGTTAAAGAAATTGAAATCAAAAGAGATATTATTATTAAAGGTTTTAATATTTCAAACCTGATTTTTCCCTCAAATGTTGACCTAACAATTTTGCTTTCAGGCTTGAAAAATGAAAATAATTTGGAAATCAGTTTTGAAGATGTTTTAATTGAAAACAATGGCATTATTATTTCAGAAGAAATTCCTAATTCTGATGTATCCAAGCTTAGGAAATTATCAGCCAGACTAAAATATCTAAAGTTCTTTTTTAATGAAGCGGACGAAAAACTGATTGAAAAACGCTTGATAACAATATTCGATTATCTTGCTACCGAATTGATTATCAATAAAACTATAAAAAAAATTGAAGGCATAGATGTTGAAAATTCTGCGATAACACCTGAAATATTTCTGAATGTTAAGGAAATGAATCGTATTGTGAAAATTATTTCTGAAAAGGATTTCTCCGAATTATCCCAAAATGAACGCGATCAACATTATAATTTTGAAGAAAAACTTGATGTTTTAAACCGGAAAGCTCTTCGCATGAATACAATTTTTGAAAAAACTTTATATAAAAATCAAGAAATTTATATTGCTGAGCCAATCACCGAATTGATTGATAAATATGTTGATCTATCTTCAATTTATTATGATGAATCTTCAAAAGTCCCTCATACTTTTACTTCATCGGTTGCTAAACTATCTAACATAAATTCAGGTAATATCGGCATTTTTCAATTCATTGATGTTATAAACGATTTAATTAAGAAATCAAACCTTCAATCATTTCAATTTGATTATGATGAAATTTCATCTTTTATTGTTGACGGAATGATTAGAAAATCTTCTAAATATATTAGTTCAGAAAGGTTTAATGAAGCTCTTGATGTTTTAAATAATGCAAAAAGTATTTGCAATATTGTACCATGTGAATATAATTACGATGATTTGTTCACTAATTTTTCTCGAGCGAAATATGGAATTTATCATTCTTTCATTAGTGTTGCCGAAAGGGCGATAAAAGCAAATAATTATGAAATTGCCGAAAATTACCTCGATCAGGCAATTAATTTTCAAATTGAAAATAGTGAGTATATAATTTCTAATATTCCTACCGAAAAAGTTGTTTTAAAATTTGTTTACGATTGTATTCTTGCAGGAGAAATTGAATTATCAAATAAAAATTATCCATCTTCTCTTGTTGATTTTTATTATGCTTCAAAATATATAAATATGATTTCAGATGAAAATTTGAAATTGAGACTACAAAATGGAATTCAAAAAGCTGAAAAATTGAATTACGAAAATGACATTTTATTGGTTGAAAATTATGTTCGAAATCAAGAAACTTTTAAAAATGAAAAATTTGACGAGACACTGAATCATAGAGAAAACGAAAATATTCACTTTACTCAAGAAAACAGAAAGTTAAGAGATTTAAAACAGAAAGTTGAAAACAAAGATATTACAAGCCAATATTTGAAAGCAAAAGAATATTTTTTCAGTGGATTATATGAAGAAGCTTATAACCGATTGCAGGAGATTAAAAAATCTGATTGTAAAATTAGTAATTACCAAGCTTCAGAAATAGATGATTTTCAAGCGATAGTAGTAAAATCATTAATAAAAAACAAGATTGATGTAGGAGTTTCTAAGGCCTGGCAAAACGATTTTGAGTCGGCTAATGAAATTTTAAATTATTCGGAAATGTTGCTTGAAGAAGCGAATATTAAGGATGATAATAATACAAATGAGTCGATAAAAAATCTAAAAGAAAGAATAATGCAAAACGAATGTATTATTGTTAAAGATAAATATGATGTTTTGATAATCAAAGGAAAGCGAATAGTTAGACAAAAGGATTTCATTGGAGCAGTTGCATGTTTTGATGAAGCAAAAACTATTTTTAATCAAAATATTAAATGCAATATTTCCGATTCAATGGCCTTTCAATTACATGAATTGTATTTCCATGCTTCAGAATATCAAAATAATTCTAAAAAGTTGAATAGTGATTTGTATAGCAAGGGATTTAGAAGTATTATTGAGCAATATATTTCTCTCGAAGATTATTATAATGGTTTTAGAATCGACACTTTTGGAATCCAACACACGACTTTTTATGATTTTGTAAAATCTCAGAATTCACCTGAAATGGCAATATTTTCCATAAACTATTTTATTTCAAAAAATAGGCCTGAAAAAGCAATTAGGATGTTAAATATTTTAGAAGGAAATAATTATCCGATGGAAAAAACAAAAGATGTTCAAATTCAATTGGGAAGGCTTTTAGCTAAAAAAGACTTTTTAATCATGCCGCAAGCTAAACCGGAAAAAGTTTTTATAAAATATTCAAAAAAATATAATGCTTACAAAGTGTTGAAAAAAGAATATCTGAAAGCATGGAAGAAAATGTATGCTCTTAATAATGATTGAATGCAAAAATGAAAGATTGAGATACTGACATACTGACATTTAATCATTAATTCATTCTCGTTTAACTTTCCCGTTAAATTATTGTTTAGACTCAAAACGAAAATGTATCATTTTTAATTATGGTACATTAACAAATAATAAAGCTGTTTCTTCTTGTTGCTTTTCAGTCTTTTATTAAATTTGTAAATAGAACTAACGTATTGTTAAACGTAAATCAAAAGTAATGAGCAACTTTTCTAAAATATTTTATGCTTTTTGAAAAAATTAAACACTAATAAGTAAATTATATTATTTTGAATGATTGTTAATTACAAAATTTTAATAATTATAGGGTTACCTTTTGGCCAAAATCAGAATTAATAAGTAAAATGATTTGTGATGAGCATTTTTAATTAAAGAAATTTGTATTTTTATTAACAAAAAAAATTAAATCATTAAAAAAATTAAAATTTTTACGGGCCTTTGCATTTTTGCATTAGTTGCCGGAATTATTGCGATGAATTCTTGCAGCAAGCAGGAAATAGCCGAAAAACCTGTTGCCGCCCAACAGGAAATTAAAATGAGTGATGAGGATATTAATGTACTCAAGAAAATTAAAACTTTTAAACAAAAAGTTAAATGCAATAAGGAAAACCGGGATTTAAAAATGGGAGAAATTATGTGCATAGATAGCGCTATTTGGTATTTGGAATCAACTATAAATTATAATTATGGACATCCTGACGTTAAATATAATAATATTTTTAACTATACCGACAGCGTTAATTTAAACCTTGATGCAAATGGAAACGCGACATTCGGAGATGTTATAGTTTTATATGATATAATTATTGATAAGATAAGTAATTTCTATTATGACATTTCAGGTAATCAAAAGAATTTTATTATAATTGATATATACGAAACCGAATTGCAAAACGTACAAATGGAGTTAATATTTACAGCTTCTGTTGGCAGCGGTTGGGAATATTTTATTGAAGTGTTTGATGAAACAGATTATTGGTATTATGGATATTATGAGGGAAAATGTGGCCCATACAGCGGAAATTCCGGTGAAGATGCTGCTACAAACATACTTGATAAAATCCATTATTATCAACCTGTTTTTGATCCCGGGCCAGGATATAGTGTTATTTACACAGACGTAGAAACGATCATATCAAATGAGGAATTTGACTTAAATCCATCATTTTTCAGAAATCCGGAAGATCCGGAAATTGATAATTATCTTGATTATTATATGTTTTATGCGTCAAGTATAGTTGGAGACCTTGGTGAAGAGGAAGAATGCCTTTATCCATTGGAAATGAATTTTTACTTTAACGGCACACAAACCATGATATACAATAAATTTCCAACTATAACGGATCCACCTGAAAAAATATTTATAAAGTGTGTTAAGCTTGAAGGGTTATGGGAGGAAATTGATGAATATAATGGAAAAATAAGGCATAACGGCGATTTTGAATATGGGATACGCCATATAATAATTGATGAAGAAGATATACCCGAAGAATTACCTTCTAATTAAAAATTTAGAAAGATGAAAAACTATTTTCTGTATATTTTTATTATTTTAGTTATTGTAAGTCAAGCTCAGCAGGGTTTTCAAATTAATATTTCTTCTGATAACGATGAAATATTTTATAGTGTAGCGGAAGACCTTGAAGGAAATTATGTTTTTGTAGGAACCATCCGAGAGATTTTCCCATCCTATCACAAACTTAGTCCTTATTTTGCAAAAATATCCCAAAACGGAGACATAATTCGAGAAACCGTTATCGAAGCCGATACGATAAATCTTAATCTATACCAGGTAATTCCTTTGGATAACGGAAACTATTTATTTGCCGGAAAAAAAGGAGATACATTATCGGGTAATTATAAATATATTTATACTCTTCTTACCGATAGCTCTTTTAAAGTACTTAAAACCAATCAGTATCATATACCGGATATTTATACGAATATTTATTATAAACAAACATATATAAAAGAAGATAACGGTGAATTTATTATTTGTGGTAAATTGATCTATTATGATACGAACGGAGATATGTTTCTTTGCAGAATTGATAACGAGGCCAGGATTCTTGATTTTCAAAATTATATTTATCCAGGCCATAACCAACATCCTATTGGCATAACAAAAAAAGAAAACTCTGATATATATAACATTATCGGAACAAGTTTTTATGCTTATGGCCCAATTGAAATATTGGAAATAGATACAAGTTTTGAAGTACAGAATAATCAAATACTAAATACAATGGTAAGTATCAGTGAATCCAGAACAATTCAAAAATTCACTGACAGCACATTTATATTAGGAGGAAGGTATTCAACAATGAACCCTAATGATCAAAATTTAATGGTAGTTGAATTTGATACTAATCAGGTAATTTATAATGAAGTAATTCTTGGACGGGATTCAGTGCCTGAATATCCGGCCTGGAATAAATGCATTGATTTTTATGACAAAAATGATATTTATGTTTCGGGATTCAGGGGCGGAGCATGGTGGTATCCGTACAGGGATTATGTACAAATATGGTTGCTGGACTCCTGTTTAAACCTTAAGGCTTATAAATATTTTGGAGGTGACGCAAATTATCATGTTCGTAGCATTTTGGCAACATCCGACAAGGGTTGTATTGCCGTAGCAACAAGATATATTGAAAGTTATGGAGATCAAAGAGATATTTTTATCATTAAAGTATTTGAAGATGAGCTGATTTCTTCAGTAAATGAAATAACTGATCTTTATGACAAAAAAGCTATAATTTATCCTAATCCGGGTTCGGAATATTTGATAATTAATAATTCACAAAAAAATACAGATTTCAAACTTTACAACTCACAAGGAATTGTAGTAATTCAAAAAAATAGCATTACAGAAAATATGGCAAAAGTTAACACTCAACATTTGCCTGAAGGTATTTATTATTATTCGATAAAAGAAAACAGCGAAATAATTCAAAAAGGTAAATGGATTAAATCACAATGAACAAATTTATATTTATAATTTAATACAAAAATATTATGAAAAAACAATTATATTTCTTAGCAGTATTCTTATTAGTTTCTACGCTTATTTTTTCACAAAAAACAACAGATGAATGTGTTTTTTGCAAAAACAACGAGGTTACTTATTTAAAGTATTCAAGTGCTGTTGGCCAACAGAATACTTCAACGGGCCATGCCTCTTTTGCCGGAGGAATAAATTCAGTGGCTACCGGAGACTACTCTTTTACTTTCGGAGAAAATTCAATCGCAAGTGGAAAATCCTCTATCTCGCTGGGTTTTGAAACAAAAGCAGGATATAGGAGAGCCATAGCAATAGGTTATTTTGCTGAAGCTGATCTTAATTCAAGCATTGCAATTGGAAAATATGTTAAAACTTTAGCTCCAAATGCAATTACTTTTGGATCTGGCTATGGCTCTGTTATGCTTGAGAATTCAATTCAAAGTACAATGATGATTGGATTCAACAGCCAATATCCAACTTTGTTTATTGGAAAATCTCCATTAGGTGATAAAACCGGTAGCATAGGTATTGGTAATATCACTGAAAATCTACAAGCAAAGCTACATATTAAAGCTGATATAGAAGAAGATGCTTCTATAATGTTAGAACCTGCAAGCACAACTAATTATGCAAAAATATTTTTTGGAGATATTGACAATCGCATTGAAGGAAGAGACGGAGAGGGATTAATATTTAATACCCAA
>JAEINX010000148.1 GCA_016342645.1 Bacteroidales bacterium
TGATAACCGACTTACCGGATTTTTTCGTTTTATTATCGGGCTTTCAAAAAAGGTTTTGATTGCCAATGTGCTGGGTAGAGAAGTCGATCAAATTTTTGCCTTATCCGAAATTGAACTTACATCATATCTTGCATGGATGGGAGTTATTGCCTATACTTTCCAGATTTATTTTGACTTTTCGGGCTATTCGGACATGGCAATCGGGATCGGAAGGATGATAGGTTTTAAATTCCCTGAGAATTTCAATAATCCTTATATTTCTCAGAGTATTACCGAGTTTTGGCGAAGATGGCATATCACTCTCGGCCGCTGGATGAAAGATTATCTTTACATACCTTTGGGGGGAAATAAAGTCAGCCCAAAACGATTATATTTTAATCTCTGGATAGTTTTTCTTATATCAGGGCTTTGGCATGGGGCAGCATGGAATTTTATTATTTGGGGCGCTTTTCACGGATTTTTTCTTGTCGCCGACAGATTGTTTTTACTTAAAGTTTATGCGAAAATTGGAAAAATTCCAAGTATTGCTATTACCTTTTTTATCACAATGATAGGATGGGTTTTGTTTAGGGCTGAAAATTTGCACGAAAGCGGAATATTTTTAAAAAAAATGTTTTCTTTCGATTTTAGTCCGACTTCATATTTTTTAAATGAGAAATTTTTCATAATTTTATTTATTGCGATATTTTTCTCGTTTTGGGGTATTTCCAAAAAAATTGAACTCTTACAAAATCGCTTGTTTTTTACCGAAAAAAAAGATGTAAGTATTATTTTAATGAGTGGCTTTGCTATTATATTTATGATCATAAGCCTTGCTTCAATCACTTCATCTGATTTTAATCCATTTATTTATTTCAGATTTTAATATGAATAAATTAAAACATATTATATTCATTTTTATAGTCTTATTATTGGTTCTTCCGGTATTGCAAAAGCAGTTTGAGATATTTAAAATCAGGCCTCTAAAAGGAGCTTATACAAATATTAAGAAATCGAAATTATCAACTACTTCATGGATTAACGGCTCATTTCAAAATAATTATAATAATTATCTTGAGGAAAATATCGGGTTTCGAAACATACTTGTTAGGATAAACAACCAAATTGATTTTAGCCTTTTCAATCAAGCAAATGCAAATAGAATTATTGTCGGGAAAAATCATCAAATGTATGATGAACGATATATTGATGCTTATTTTGGTAATGATTTTTTATGGGATGATTTTTATCTTAAGAAACTTCGAAAATTAAAATGCCTTCAGGATACTTTAAAAAAATTAAATGTTGATTTAATAGTCATTTACGAACCCGGCAAGGCAAGAATAGTCAATGAGGCAATTCCCGACAGATATTTTAAAATCAAGAAAAAGAAATCATCCTACGAGTACATTATTGAAAAATCCGATAGCCTAAATATTGATTACATTGATTTTAACACCTATTTTGAAAAAGTCAATGACACAACTTCCATCCCACTTTATCCTGAATATGGAATTCATTGGAATTCCTATTGCGTTTGTCTTACAGCCGATTCATTGGTAAGATATATTGAAAAACTTCGAAACATTAAGCTTCCTGATTTTGTTTGGGATACAATAGAATATTCCGGAAAGCTTAAAAATCAAGATTATGATATTGGAGAATCGATGAATTTATTATGGGAAACCGATCACTTGCAAATGCCTTATCCGGTAATTAAAATTCAAGATGTCCCCGATTCGTTAAAGCCAAAGGTTTTAATTGTTGCTGATAGTTATTACTTTAATATTTTATATGAGAGAATTCCAAATAAAATTTTTAATAATGAATTTTGGTATTATAATCAAACAAGATTCCTTAATGGAGTCAAACAAGACACCAAAGTAGAGGATTTAAAACTTCAAGAAGAAATTGAAAATAAAGATTTAATTCTATTTATGACGACAGAACTAACGCATTATGACTTTGGATGGAGTTTTATTGAAAATGCTTATGATGTATATTTCCCTGAAGATAAAGAAACTGAATTTTACAAAACTTTAAGAAGTATTCTTCGTAACCAAAATTTAATGAAAATCTTTTATAAGGAAGAAAAAATCTCAAAAACCGGAATTAAAAACAAAGTAAGTAAACATACCGAATATCTTTTCCAAAAAAAATACAAGCGAAATGAACTTGAAAAATCCGATTTCATAAAATATGTTGAAATTTCTATTCGAAACTCAAAAGAATGGTTATCAAAATGCGAAGAAAAAGCGGTAAAAAGAAAGATTTCGTTGGAAGAAATGATTCATTTGGATGCCGTATGGACTTATGAAGAACACTTAAGACAAAAGTAAAATATAGAGAAAAATTTGTATTTTTGTAAAATTGATTTTATAGGTAAAATAAATAATATGCCGGAGAAGCAGGAAGAAATATTATCGAAAATTGAAACACCATCTGATTTAAGAAGACTTCAAACTAATGAATTACCTCAACTTTGTGAAGAATTAAGGCAATTTATTATCGACATAGTTTCCACCCATCCGGGACATTTAGGTGCAAGCCTTGGTGTTGTTGAACTTACAGTTGCTCTTCATTATATTTTCAACACACCAAACGACAAATTGATTTGGGATGTCGGCCATCAGGCTTATGCACACAAAATTATAACCGGAAGAAAAAATATATTTTATACAAACAGAACTTATAAAGGGATTAGCGGCTTTCCAAAAATAAGCGAAAGCGAATACGACCCTTTTGGAACAGGTCATTCATCAACTTCGATTTCTGCTGCTCTCGGAATGGCAATTGCTTCAAATATTAAAGATGATAATGGCCGTCAGCATATTGCGGTTATTGGTGATGGTGCTATGACAGGAGGAATGGCTGTCGAGGCACTGAATAATGCAGGCGTTTCCAAAAGTAATTTGCTTGTGATCTTAAATGATAACGGTATTTCAATAGATAAAAATGTTGGTGCAATAAGGGAATATCTTGCTGAAATCACTACGTCAAGGACTTACAACCGAGTTAAAAATAAAATCTGGAATGTTTTAGGCCGGGCAAGTAAATACGGGCCAAACTCACAAAAACTTGTCCAGCAAGTTGAAAATGCCATTAAGTCAACCATACTGAAAAAAAGCAATCTATTTGAAGCGTTTAACTTTAGATATTTCGGGCCTATTGACGGGCATGATGTTGTTAAACTTACAAAAATTTTAAAAGACCTTAAACGAATTCCTGGCCCAAAACTTCTTCACATCATCACCACGAAAGGGAAGGGTTTTAAAAAAGCCGAAGAAGATCAAACTTATTTTCACGCTCCGGCAGCCTTTGATAAAGATACTGGCAAAGTAATTCATTCGCATAACACCAAAAAATTTCCATTAAAATACCAAGTTGTTTTTGGAGAAACCATTGTGGAATTGGCCGAACAAAATCCTAAAATTCTGGGAATTACACCGGCAATGCCGACAGGCTGTTCATTAAATATAATGATGAAAAAAATGCCTAAGAGGGCTTTCGATGTTGGAATTGCCGAACAACATGCAGTAACTTTTTCAGCCGGACTTGCAACTCAGGGAATGATCCCTTTCTGTAATATTTATTCAACATTTATGCAAAGGGCTTATGACCAAATAATTCATGATGTTGCGTTGCAAAATTTGAATGTTGTTTTCTGCCTTGATCGGGGTGGATTGGTTGGCGAGGATGGAGCAACGCATCATGGGGCTTTTGATTTGGCATACCTCAGAGCAATACCGAATATCATAGTTTCTTCTCCGATAAACGAAGAATTTCTTCGTAACCTAATGTTCACGGCCCAATTGGATAATGCGGGGACTTTCTCAATTCGATACCCAAAAGGAAAAGGTGAGTTGAAAAATTGGCGAAAACCATTTAAAAAACTTGAGGTAGGTAAAGGGCAATTAATTAGAGAAGGAAAAGACCTTGCCATAATTTCAATCGGCCATATTGGAAATTATGTCATAGAAGCTGCGAAACTATTACATAATGAAGACATTAGTATTTCTCATTATGATATCATTTTCCTTAAACCCATCGACGAAGAATTACTTCACGAAGTTTTTACAAAATTCGATAAAATTATTACTATCGAAGACGGTACAATAATCGGTGGCCTTGGAAGTGCAGTATTGGAGTTTATGGCAGATAATAATTATTCGGCTAAAGTGAAACGCCTCGGAATTCCTGATAGATTTATTGAACAAGGTAAACAGATCGAACTTTATTCGGAATGCGGTTTTGATATTGAAGGAATTATTAAAACTATAAAAGAAATGCTTGAAAAATGATAAAAGAAATTAAGAAAATCACCTCGGTGGAATTGCTTGAAATTCTGACAGAATACGACCAAAGAGTCGTTTTTGATCAAACAAATATGATTCCTGACGAGAATGAACTATTAGAAAAGTTATATATATATATTGATAACCAGAACATAAACGATAAGTCGGTTCTCGGAATTGATATTAATAAATATAGTTTATATGGTGAATTTGAACAATCATTAATACCCTTTGTTTTTAAGATTTTTCTAAAAATGACAATAAAGCTTTGTCTTCAAAACCATAGATATATTTTTCAAAAATACTCAAACGAAAATATTGAGGATTATTTTATTGATGCCGGTGATGGGGGTTATTTCATTTTCGATACACCTCTACATTCACTTCTTTTTGCAAGTAATTTTGCCGTGGTATTGCGAACATATAATTCCTTTCATTTGTTTCCAAAACTCAGTAAAATAATTGGTGGATTAAGCACAAGGTACGCAATAACTTATGATAAGATATATAATTTTGATAATAATTATTTTGGGAGAGCAATCATCAATAATGCAAGAATTCTTATCAAAGACAATCTAAACCGATGTTTGATCGACCAAAATGCACACTCATGGTTTACAATTAATATGGAAGGATTTGAAAATCTTCAAATAATAACAATTGCTGATATTGTAAATATCTATGAGTTCAATAAATATTATGATATTACGGTTTTGAACGATTATCCCGATGAAATTTTCAGCCGCGATCCGTCAAGAATTTATGGTATTATTAATTCCGATATTTTGAAAATCGGGAAAATAACTTCTAAAGAATCAGAATTAAACATCTATAATCTTCACCTTCAGGCTTGCATCAAACTTTGTAACGACGATGACGAGTCGCAACAAAAACTTATTACAATCAGCCTGGGGAATTTAAACACTGCCGGGATCTAATGAGTGAATGGAAGAATGAGTGAATATGAGAATGAGTGAATGCGTAAATAAGGGAATCAACACGTTCACCATATTTTCGTTGGGTAATAACAACTTAATGACCATCAAATGACTACTGTTAACAATTAAAGAATGCATCAGGATTTTGCAATTATTATTAATCATCATAGGTTTTTCGGATATATATTTTCTCCTTATTTACTCGAAAAGGATGAAAAAAAGTTTTATCTTATAAAAACAAAACTTACTGAAAATAATCTTAATCATTATTCAAAAATTTTAACTGGTCATCAAATAAAAATCGTCAATATTATTGAAGAATATAATGAACGAAATTTAAAATCAGTTTTCACAAATAAAAATATAAGCATTAGGGAATTTATTCAAAACCTTAAACCCGAATTTATAAGCAATCATATCAGGCCTTTTATCGAAAGAAAAATTGTAAATTGTATTGATTTGCTTCAAGAATCTGAAACAAAGCTTTATTTAAGTGAAGGAAGCAGTGCAATTTATCCTGAGAACGAGGTGGAAACACAAAAATATGCTGCTGAAACAGTTTTTAATTTTATAAAATCTGATAACGAAAGCAAATATTTTTTAAGCCTAAAACCGGTACAAAAAACATCATTGAGCAAACTCGAAAAAAATCTTGAACTTACAAATAAAGAAGCAATTATCCTTTCTGATTCACCTTGTATTCTTTTATTGGAAAAAAAATTATACTTCTTTAAAGAAAAAATTGAAGGCAAAAAATTTCAGGTTTTTTTTACAAAAAAATTTATAACTGTTCCAAAATCGGCAGAAGAAAAATTTTATAAAACCTTTGCAGCCAAATGTATTGCAAATTTCAGTGTTGAGGCAAATGGATTTCAAATAATTGAAAAGTTACCTAACAAAAAAGCAATTTTATCATTAGAAAAAGATTTCAGCAATAATAGTTCCTATGTTTTGCATTTTCAATATGATGAAAGAAAATTTCCTGCAAACAAAAAGCAAGCGATATTCGTAGATTTTGAAAAAATAAACGATGGTTTTGTTTTCTATAAAACCATACGATCAAAAAAATGGGAACAGGAATGTATTGATAAATTATTAAAAATAGGACTAATACAAAAAAACGATATTTACTTCTATTTATCAGAAATAAATAATTTACCTCCTAAGGAGCAAACCTGCGAATTTGTTAACTGGACAAACTTTAATGCTTCATATTTTGAAAAGGAAGGATTTGAAATCGATCAAACTTATCAAAATGAAAACTATTTTACCGAAGAAATTAATCTTGAATTCAAGGTATCAGATAAAAACGATTGGTTTGATATTATGGCAGTTGTGAATTTTGGAGGCAAATTCAAGATTCCATTCCTTAAGCTCCGAAAAAATATTTTAAATGAAAACCGACATTATGTTTTACCTGATGGAACAATTGCAATACTCCCCGATGTTTGGTTTTCAAAATACAAAGACCTTTTGTTATTCGGCGAAAAAAATAATAAAAATATTAGGCTGAAAAAACATCATTTTAATATTTTGAGCAATTCACAGGTTAAAACCAAGCGGCAATCACTTCAGAAATTATTAAAGTTTGATCAAAACAATTTAAATAATATTAAACCTCCTAAGAATCTGAAAGCAAAACTGCGTCCTTATCAGCTATTGGGTTTCAGGTGGATGTATGTTTTGAAAGAAAATAGTTTCGGTGGATGCCTTGCAGACGATATGGGTTTGGGGAAAACAGTGCAAACTCTAACACTTTTGTTAAAATCAATTGAAGAAAACGAAAAACTTGATATTAATAATAAACAAACAGAAAACGTACAATTAGATTTATTTTCAATACCTGAAAAAGAAAACAAAAAAAATTTGAAAAATCCTTCCCTGATAATTATGCCGGTTTCGCTAATTCACAATTGGGAAAATGAAATCAGAAAATTTGCACCATCAATGAAAACCTATAAATTCATTGGCGGTAAACGAACAAAATTTTTCAAAGAATTCTATAATTATGATGTTATATTTTCAACCTATGGAATTATAAGAAATGAATTTGAAAATATTAAGAATTTTAAATTTCATTATCTTGTTCTTGACGAAAGCCAGATGATTAAAAACCCCGAGTCAAAAACTGCTGTTGCCATAAATGAATTACAAAGCCAATATAAATTAGTCCTAACGGGTACTCCTGTTGAAAATTCATTAAACGATCTTTGGTCGCAGATGAATTTTTTGAATAAAGGATTGCTGGGTGAATTGAATTTTTTTAAAAAAAATATTGCCAAACCTATTGAAAAACACAATGACAAGATTTTATCTGAGAAATTATTGAAAATGATTAGCCCTTTTATTTTGCGAAGAAATAAAACCGAAGTTGAAAAAGATTTGCCTCTTTTAACAGAAGAAACTCTTTATTGTGAAATGACGGAGGAGCAAAAGTTAATTTATGAATCAGAAAAATCAAAAATAAGAAATAGAATTTTTAAAATAGTTGAAGAACACGGCATCAAGAAATCAACTCTAATGGTTTTGCAAGGATTGCTAAAACTACGGCAAATTGCTAATCATCCGGTTCTCAGCAATTCCGAATATCAATTCGATTCGGGAAAATTTGAGGAAATTTTAAGAAACATTAATAATATTATCAGCGAAGGACATAAAGTTTTGATGTTTTCTTCTTTTGTAAAGCATCTTGAGTTATTTGTTGATAATTTTAAAAAAAATAAATTGAAATTCTCAATTCTTACGGGTAAATCAAAAGACCGTGAAAAAATTATCAAGGAATTTATAAACGACCCTGATAATCAAATTTTTCTTATTTCGATAAAAGCCGGAGGAGTAGGGCTTAACCTCACGGCTGCCGACTATGTATTTTTACTCGACCCCTGGTGGAATCCTGCAGTCGAAAATCAGGCCATAAGCCGTGCACATCGTATTGGCCAAAACAATAAAGTTTTTGCCTATAAATATATTTCAAAAAATACGATCGAAGAAAAAATATTGAAACTTCAAAACAGAAAAACTAATCTTGCCAAAACTTTTATTAACACCGATCAAAGTTTAAAAAACCTGAATGTTAAAGATATTGAGGAGCTTTTTGAATAAAGAAACAGGAAAATGGAGATTAGAAATTCAGGAAATGTCAAAATTACTGAATTCTGATTTCACCCGCCAAAAAAAGCAGTAGAACCTATAATTTTAATTTCTTAATTTGCCTTAATTCCTTGAGGGATTATCTTCATCCCCCTGGGGATTACTTTCATCCCCTTGGAGATTGCTTCTATCCCCTTGGGGATTATCTTCATCCCCTTGGGGATTATCTTCATCCCCTTGGGGATTATCTTCATCCCCTTGGGGATTGCTTTCATCCCCTTGGGGATTGCTTTCATCCCCTTGGGGATTGCTTTCATCCCCTTGGG
>JAEINX010000149.1 GCA_016342645.1 Bacteroidales bacterium
CGTATGCTTATTATTTCATACGAAGAGTATATGGACGAAATGCAGCCTTTCGTTGAATGGAAAAACCAAAAAGGAATTCTTACCGAGATCGTTAGCGTTAGTGACATTGGTAACAACATAAATAGTATCACTGCTTATGTTGCTGAAAAATATTACAATGATGATTTAAAATTTGTTTTACTTGTCGGTGATTATTTTCATGTAACTTCACCGATAGTTTCTCAATATGGGCTTGATAATTCCGGTGGAGCTGATAATTTATATGGATATATTGAGGGCGATGATCATTATTCGGAAGTCATTGTCGGGCGGTTTTCGGCTGAAAGTGAAGAAGATGTTATCACACAAGTTGAACGTACAATTAATTATGAAAAAGACTTGAATGAAACAGATACATGGTTAAATAAAGGACTTGGCATAGGTTCAGACGATCCCATGGTAAACTATCAGGGTTATCACGACTGGGATCATATTCGTGAAGTAATTCGAGCCGATCTTTTGGATTATACTTATGTTTTTGTCGATGAGTTTTATGATGGAACCAAAGGTGGTGAAGATGATCCCGGTGATCCTACTGCTCAAATGTTAATCGAAAAATTCAACGAAGGAATCGGAATAATTGTTTATAGTGGCCACGCCGGCCAATCACAGCTGGGAACAACAGATTTTTCGGTAAATCATTCTTTGCAATTAACAAATACCGGAATGCTGCCACATATTTGGGTTTTAGGTTGTAATCCGGGTGAATTCAACTCAGGTTATTGCCTTGCCGAAAGCTTGGCACGAGCGCAGTATAATGATCAACCAACAGGCGCAGTAACTTCATTTATGTCATCAACAAGTCAAATGTGGGATCCACCCTACCGTGCCGAAGAAGAAACCGTTGATATTCTTACCGAACAAAAACATATTAAAAGAACAGCGGGTGCTTTGGCAATAAACGGATGCATGGAAATGAATGATTATTTCGGGGAAGCAGGCTGGGGCTGGTTTACAACCGATACATGGATATTTTTTGGCGACCCCTCATTATTAGTCCGAACTGATATACCTACATCAATGACTTTATCGAACTTTGAAATTTCGGTTGGAGTTCCTTTTATTGCAAATGTTTCATCCGGCGGATCTCCGGTCGAGGGAGCGAGGGTTTGTATGACTCAAAATGACAAAATATTTTATAGTCTTACAGATGCAAGCGGAAATGTTACAATTAATCATGAACTTTTACCCGGAATCGGGAAAATTTGCGTTACTGCATATAATAAAATTACAATATTTAATGATGTTGAAATTAATTCCCCCGAAGGTGCTTATGTTGTTTATAATTCTTTTGAATTGAATGATATTTCGGGAAATAATGATGGAATCTTAGATTATGGTGAAGATGTGTTTCTTTCACTTGCCGTGAAAAATGTTGGAATTGAATCGGCTGAAAATGTTTCGGTAACTCTTTCAACTGATGACGAATTTATTACAATTATCGATGATGAAGAAAATTATGGCAACATCGCTGCCCAGGAAATCATCAGCATCGAAAATGGATTCGAATTTGAACTTGCTGAAAATGTACCCGATAAACACATTATTCTCTTTGTTTTGACAGCTACTGATGGAATAAATAGTTGGGAAAGCTATTTTAGTATTACCGCTCACTCACCAATTCTTGAATTAACGGAGGTGATTGTTCCCGAAACTAAAGACTTTGATCCCGGAGAAACCATTGACATTTCTTTAATTATTGAAAATTCAGGGTCATCGGAAGCATTTAATGTTTTAGGTGAACTATTAAGCACTGACCCGTTTATTACCATTAATACTTTAAGTCAGCAATATGGGAACATTCAGGGCGGGGAATTTATTGAAAAAAGTTTTAATATCACTTCCGATATTAATACCCCTGCCGGGCATTTTGTAAATTTTGATTTTAATATGAGTGCCGATCTTGGAATTTCTGCTACATCACCCTTTTATGTTATAGTCGGCCAAATAGCAGTTCTGATTCTTGATCTTGATCCTAATAATTCTTCAGGCCCCGAGATGCAAAATTGTATTGAAAATTTAGGTGTTTCTTCTGAAATTCTTACTGAATTTCCTGATGAGATAAATCTATATTCTTCTGTTTTTGTTTGTCTTGGTATTTATAGTTCAAATCATGTTTTATCTGCAACCGAAGGGCAAATACTTGCCGATTATCTTAACACCGGCGGAAAACTTTATATGGAAGGAGGTGATACATGGTATTATGACAGCCAAACTCCCGTACATCCTATGTTTAGCATAAATCCTCTCGCAGATGGGAGTGGTGATTTGAACACTATTGAGGGGCAAACCGGTACATTTTCCGAAGATATTGTATTTCATTATTCAGGTGAGAATAACTGGATAGATCATATTGGTGCAAATTCAACCGCAGAAGTTATCTTCGAAAACCAATCACCTGATTATGGTTGTGGTGTTGCTTATGATGCCGGTGGATACAGAACAATTGGTACTTCATTCGAATTTGGCGGGCTTGATGACGGAGGTTCCACAAAAGAAGAATTAATGGAACAATATCTTGTTTTCTTCGGAATAATTTCAGGTGAGGCGGCTACACAAACTATTGAACTGACGGAGGGATATCAATTTATTTCTTCAAGAATAGAGATTGAAAATCCTGATATGCTTGTAGTTTTACAAAACATTCTTAACGAAAACCTTGTTTTTGTCAGAAATTCAAACGGAACGGTTTTGAGAAAAATCGGTCCGAACTGGGTTAACGGAATTGGCGATTGGGTCACAACCGAAGGTTATTTGTTCAAAATGCTGGGTTTGGAATTATTGGAAATTACGGGCGAAGAAATCAATCCCTTAACAGCAATCGACTTATTTGCAGGCTATCAATTTGTAAGTTATTTACCGAGCGAATCAATTGATGCTATTGTAGCATTTGATGATATTTTGAATGATAATCTTGATTACATCAGAAATTCCAATGGTGAAATGCTGAGAAAAATTGGCCCGAACTGGGTTAACGGAATTGGCGATTTGAATCCCGGCCAAGGCTATCTTATCAAAATGATAGCCGATGATCAGTTGGTTTACAATATCCCTGTCGTAAAAACCAAAAGCATGGTTTATCATCCCGAAAATCAGCATTTCATTTTTGAAGGCGGCAATCCTGCCGATCCGGTTTATACAATTTATATCGAAGGTTTGACATTAAATGATGAAGTTGCAATATTTGATGGAGATTTGATGGTAGGTGCAACAGTAATTAATTCCGAAGATCCTATGGAAAATAGTCTTGCCGCATTTTATACTCTCACAAGCCAGGAAGGATATATACCCGGTAATGAGTTTACTTTTAAAGTCTGGAATTATATGCTACAGGAAGAAGTTTGCTATATCGATTCTTTTGAAAATCCTTATGGTACAGCCTACACTGAACACGTATTCCCTGCAGGTGATGGTATTTACAGCATAATAAAGATTACAAAAGTATGCCTCGGAGTTGAGGAAATTTTAAATAAAAACCTTAGTGTTTTCCCAAATCCGGCAAAAAATTCCGTAACAATTAATGCACCCGAACTCATTAACAAAATTGAAATATTCAGTCTTGAAGGATCACATATTTTCCAATCCGATTATTTTTCAAATGAAGTTAAACTAAGTACTTCCGAGTTTGAAAAAGGTGTTTATGTTTTGCAAATAAAAACCGAGTCGGGGATTGTAAACAGAAAGTTGGTGATTGATTAGTGAATGTCAGAAAAGGTAGGTTACGGTTAATATTCGTAATTATTTAGGTTTAATATTTTCTGATAAACAAACATAAAATATTTCACACAAAATACGCAGACGAATCGCAAAACACGCAAAGAATTAATTCGCAATGCAATTGTCTTTGCGATTTTTGCGAATATTTTTGCGGCCTTTGCGTGAAAACTAAAATAATCTGATAGTTTATAGTTTAATCACTAATTTTATTAAGACCGGCCACTTAGGAATTCAACACAACAAAACGAATTAAAAAAATATTGCTAAATTTGACCTCAAAGCGGAAAATGTCGGGTTTTGTAATCCGCTGAATTTGGGTTGTAATATTTAACTTTAGTCAGAATACGTAAAAGACTACAAAACATTAAAGTAACATGGACATAAAAGACATACAAAAGCATATTGATAAAATAATGAATGAGCAAAACAATCGGGCGATACCTAAATTTGAAGGATATTCACCGTTTGAAATGCATAAATTATTACATTTTACATTTGGCCCCGATAGTCCGATTCAGTTTCTTAGACTTTCTGATACTGATTATCAAAAAATCCCAATACTCAACCAGATTAAATATTTAGCTGATTTGATATCGAAAAACGGAGAGATAAAACTCACAAAAAAAGGATTTTTACCGACAAAGATTGTTGCAGATCTTTATGACCAAGGATTTATAAAAGATAAACATATAGAGTCAGGTATTACAAAATTATACAAAGAGACTGATTCAATAACTATTAACTTAACCCGAATTCTCCCTGAATTATCAAGGCTGACAAAAAAACGGAAAGGCAAACTGAGTTTAACAAAATCAGGAGAAAAAACTTTATTCGATGACGATAAATTACTAAAAACCATTTTTGAGACTTTCACAACAAAATTTAATTGGGCATACTACGATGGATACGGAGAAAACCACATCGGGCAACTTGGTTATGGGTTTTCTTTGATTTTATTGTCAAAATATGGACAAGAAAAACGATTGTATTCTTTTTACGCAGAAAAGTATTTTAAAGCATTTCCTCAGTTATTAGAATCAATTGAACCATCATATGGAACCGTGGAAAGTTACTCGGCCCGTTGTTATTCAATTCGAACTTTTGAAAGATTTTTAGATTTCTTTGGACTGATTAAAATAGATGAAATCGGCAATGGATTTGATTCTATAAAGCATATAACAAAGACAGATTTGTTTGATAAATTTATAAAACGTATGCCACACAGCTGAGTAGCCAGCCCAATCAGAAAACATTGACCAAGGAATTGTTTGGTTCTTTTTGTGTGATAAAAAACCAATATCCATGGGGAGAATTCAATATGTATAATGAATATAATTAAGGATTGGAAACAATGTAAAAAAAATCAATAATGAAAAATCCAATTATAATCATAATTCTAATATTATCGAATATTCTTTTATCAGCTCAGCCTAATTGGGAGGTTATACACACTAATATTACTGAAGATTTACATGACATTGAATTTATTAATGATAGTGTCGGGTTTATTTATTCGTATGGAAGCGGAAACATCTACAAAACTTCTGATGAAGGCTTCACTTGGACGATAATCAAACAAACTGATTCTATCTATTTTGAACAAATACAGTTCATTGATTCTAAACTTGCTTGGATTTGTGGAGAAAAAGGCAAAGTGCTTAAAACTAATGATTGCGGAACAACATGGTCGGACTTATCAATTACTGTAAAAGACAAAAACTTGCTTTTGTATGGAATGTGTTTTATAAATGATACTGTCGGCTATTTATCAGGTGCTGAAATGAGTAAAAATAAAATGACACCCAAAGTATTCATAACAAATACGGGTGGGACTTCATGGACTGAGATTTTCGAGGATATTCCACAAATGATTTTAAATCTTGAGAAAAAAGATAATGATTTATTTGCAACAGGTAATGGATTCATAATTCGAATTAATATTCAAAAAAATACGTGGGAATACGTTTTTAAAGATTCCTTGAGAGTTATTGGACAAATTAGAGATATTCAGTTTGCCGATGATAAATTTGGATTAGCGAGCAGTTTTAAGGGGAAAATATTAATAACGAAAAATGGGGGCAATTCATTTACTTATAAAGCAATTACGGAAAACCGTTTAAGAAGTATTGCACATTTAGGTAGGGAAAAATGGATTGCTGTTGGCGATAATAATAAAAATGATGGTGCAGTCCTCTATATTTCAAATGATAATGGAGGGAGTTGGGATAAGAAAGGTGATTTCCCCGACATTCATCGGGTTTCTTTAACCGAAAAACACATCTGGATTGTTGGGAAAAATGGTTTTATTGCGAAAAAGCAAAGGAAATAAATCTTGTGTTAATAAAAAAGTTTCAAGCTGCTTGAAAAGCTGTATTTGAACAAAATATTACTTAGCCCGGATTTGAATATTTAAAATATTTTTATATTTTTGTTTGAAGAAACCATGAGATTAATTTCGATATAGAACCTAAATTAATGAACTATAATAAACAAATTCGAGAAAGATATAACACAATCTATCATAAAGTTCTCATTTGTAAGCATTGTAATTAAACATAATTATCTAATAAATCAAAAAGCATGAAGAAAATTATAATAGGAATAATAACTATTTTTTTATTCTCAAATATTTCATTTTCACAAATCAATGGAATCACAGCAAATGACTTCATAAATACCGGAAAGAATAATAATGATAATATTGGGAGTAAAATTGGTTTAACAAAAAATTTATATCTACACAAAACTATTGGCGAACTGGAGGTAGCAGGTAATCCCACAAAATCTCCTTATACAGTGTATTTCATAATACCAATCGCCTTTAGAGAACAGGCTCCAATTTGGTTGGAAATAGATTGCCCTCAAATGAATAATTTCAAATACATCCGGCTTTCGGATGATAATGTAGTAGTTGCCGCAACGCTTAACTATAATCCCGATGTAACCAATTTAAACTGGACGTCATGGGTTTTAATAAAGCAACACGATTATAGTGGCATACCAGCAAGTGTTCCAATGCCATCAATATCAGAACTTCCCGATTCGGTAATATCATGGTTGCAACCAACAGCATGTGTTCAGTGGAACGATTCCACAGTTTTTCATATTGCAGATTCTGTTCGCGGTTCAACTAATGATTTAATTGTTCTGGCAGAAAATATTGAGAATTATTGCCATAATATTCCATGGGAATTTCCTCATTCACCGGTATCTTTTGACGCATATTATGCTATGAAATGGGGAAATTCCTGTACAGGCCATGCACATGCTGGTGCTGCGGTTTTTCGAGCAAATGGTATTCCTTGTCGTGTGCTTATGAATATGCCTGTTTGGTTTTCTTCGTATATGGATATGCACTGGATAGTAGAATATTTCATTCCTGATTACGGATGGGTAAAAATGGAGACATCTTTGGGGATAAATCCATATTTTGATGCAGATAAAGAGGTTATTACATTCGCTTGCAACATTGAAGATGAGTTCCCGATATTATATCCTGATAATATTGAAGCCTATTGGTTTGGTTCCGATCCTGTTTTTAATCATATGTATCCGAATTGGGGTGGAGCACATAAAATCACAGCACACACCGTAATGACGGATTCTGTCGATAAGGTTGATCAAATAATATCACTTACCGATTCTGTTTTCAGATATAATACGATTTTTCAGGGAATTGATTTAAACATACAACAATTAGATGATTATAATAAAGCATTAGAATTCCAAAACAGGTCTTTTATCAATGCTCAAGCAGGTAATACCGATAGTATTATCTATAACCTAAATGAGGCCTTGGTTAATTTTAGAAATATTACAAATAATCCGTTGATTGAAATCTACTTTAATGATTTCGAAAGCGGATCATCGGGCTGGACACATGGTGGAATAAAAGATAAATGGGATATTGGAATTCCTTTGGTTGGGCCAACAAATTGCTATTCGGGAATAAACTGCATTGGCTCAAACCTTGATAGTGTTTACAGCAATAATGTTAATAGTTGGATGTCATCTCCATTAATTGATTTGGTTGATCTTTCTTATGCTCATTTGAATTTTAAACTCTGGAATGATGTAGAGGATAATCAACAAGGTGTAAATCCCAGAGATCGCTTGTGGGTTGAACTTTCAACAGATAACGGGCAGAACTTTTTTCCTATAAGTACATGCTTCGGCGGAGTAAACGATGATCCTGCTATTCCCTCTTTTGGAGGTTGGAATAATGTTGTGTTAGACCTTTCCGAATATATCGGTTCAATTATTAAGGTGAGATTTTGTTTTTCTTCCAACAACACAATCTCTAAAATTGGTTCATTTATTGATGATTTTGGAATTTATGGCCGAATAAATGATGTTTTGGGAATTTCTGACAATCAAAATTTGTCAAATACTTTTAGCGGAAAATGTTTTCCAAATCCATTTATCAATAAATTAGAAATAGAATACAATCAAGCATTTAATGCTGATGTACAAATTAAAATATTCAATTTATCAGGCCATATTGTTCATGCCTCCAATCTGCCAAAACAAAGCAAGGGTAAACATAAATTAATCATTAACACATCAGCTTATTCATCGGGCATTTATCATGTTGTTCTAAAAACTAATAATACAAAACTGATTTTTAAAATATTAAAACTATAAGCTTGACAACATATATGTAGCTATTGTAAATTAAAACATAAGAATTTTCAGTAATGCTAAATAAAAACTCTGAAAGACTACATAAAATATGTGAAAGTTTTTTCTCGTCTCAAAAAATGATATTCTAAAAAGCTTATTTAGTATTAGCTTTTAATTTTTTGTTTCATTGTCGGGGTGAGAG
>JAEINX010000150.1 GCA_016342645.1 Bacteroidales bacterium
AAAAGTACTGTCAGACAATTGTCTGAATAAAATAACCCCCTGTGGGGAAAAAGATTTTCTGATTTTCGGAAAATCAACAAATACAATAAATTACAATACTCACTGTGAGTGACATGGCGAAGCTGTGTAATAAATGAAATTACTTTTTTAAGTTAAAAAGTCAAATTATGTCAGCAAAAAAATTAAATTTTGGGCTTATTGGTGCAGCAGGCTATATTGCACCCAGACACATGAAGGCAATTAAAGAAACGGAGAATAATTTAATTGCAGCTATTGACAAAAATGATAGTGTTGGAGTTATTGACGCTTATTTCCCGAAAGCGGATTTCTTTACGGAACCTGAAAGGTTTGACAGACACCTTGATAAGTTAAGGCGGCGGGGCGAAAAGAAGATTGATTACGTTAGTATTTGCTCACCTAATTATTTACACGATGCTCATATCCGAATGGCATTACGTAATGATGCACATGCAATTTGCGAAAAACCATTAGTTTTAAACCCATGGAATGTTGAAGCACTTGGTGAAATAGAAAGGGAATTTGGAAAAAAGATATATAATATTCTTCAATTGAGATTACATCCTTCAATTGTTGAATTAAAAGAAAAAATAGAAAACGGTCCGGATGATAAGATTTATAATATTGATCTAACATATATTACAAGCCGTGGAAACTGGTATTATATTTCGTGGAAAGGAGATGTTGAAAAATCCGGAAGCATTGCAACTAATATCGGTGTTCATTTTTTTGATATGCTAAGTTGGATTTTTGGTAAACCGATAATTAATGATGTTCATATTTATCAGAAAGATTTAGCTGCAGGTTTTCTTCAGTTAGAAAAAGCAAGAATAAGATGGTTTCTAAGTATAAATTCAGACAACCTACCAAAAAAAATAAAAGAAAAAGGACAAACAACTTTTCGATCCATTGAGATTGATGGAGAAGAAATAGAATTCAGTGGCGGCTTCACTGACTTACATACAATGAGTTATAAAGACATCCTTTCAGGTAAAGGATTTGGTTTAGACCAAGCTAATGCAAGTATTCAAATTGTTCATGCTATTCGAAACATAAAACCGATCGGTATTAGAGGAGAATATCACCCTTTGCTTAAAAACAGAAATTAAAAATCAAGAAACTAAATGAATAATAAAAAAATAATAGCAGTTATTGGTTTAGGCTATGTTGGATTACCACTTGCCGTTGAATTTGGTAAAAAAAGAAAAGTAATCGGCTTTGAGATTAAATCCGAAAGAGTTGCTGAGTTAATAAATGGACATGATTCAACTTTGGAAACTACAGAAAAAGATTTAAAAGAAGCAAAGCACTTATCATACACAACTAATATTGAGGATTTAAAGCAAGCTGAAATTTTCATTATAGCCGTTCCCACTCCAACTGATAAAAATAATAGACCTGATTTAACTCCTTTAATAAAGGCCTCGGAAACTGCCGGTAAAGTTTTGAAACGTGGTGACATTGTTATTTACGAATCAACTGTTTATCCTGGAGCTACCGAAGAAGATTGTGTCCCGATTCTTGAAAAGATTTCCGGTTTGAAATTTAATGTCGATTTTTTTGTAGGTTATTCTCCTGAAAGAATTAATCCCGGTGACAAAGTTCACACCTTGACAGCAATAAAAAAAGTAACTTCCGGTTCAACTACTGAGACAGGTGTTGAAGTTGACAATTTATATAAAGAAATAATAACTGCCGGAACACATCTGGCTCCCAATATTAAGGTAGCAGAATCGGCAAAAGTAATTGAGAATTCACAACGTGATATAAACATTGCCTTCGTTAACGAACTTTCTAAAATATTCAATCGAATGAATATTGATACTCTTGATGTTTTAGAAGCTGCCGGGACAAAATGGAATTTTCTTCCTTTTAGGCCGGGTTTGGTAGGTGGCCATTGCATTGGTGTTGATCCTTTTTACCTTGCTCAAAAAGCTCAAGAAGTTGGTTATCATCCTGAAATAATTCTTGCAGGAAGGCGTCTTAATGATTCCATGGGCCCTTATGTTGCAGGTGAAGTTGTTAAATTAATGCTCAAATCAGGTTTACGTGTTAAAGATAACAGAGTCCTTATGCTTGGTATAACTTTTAAAGAAAATTGTCCCGATATTCGTAATACCAGAACAATTGATATTTACCATGAGTTAAAAAGTTTTGGGATAATTGTTGATGTTTTTGATCCTTGGGCAAATGAAAAAGAGGTTAGAAAAGAGTATAATATAGATGTATTAAATAATTATCCGGAAAAGGATGGATACGGAGCAATTATTCTTGCAGTTGCACATAATAAATTTAAAACTATTGATATTAAAAAACATAAAAAATCCGGGACAATTATTTATGATGTGAAAGGAGTTCTTCCAAGAGAAATTGTTGACGGAAGACTTTAAATCAATTTATTATTTTTTATTGATGATTGATAATTGAAGTCATTTAAAAGAATAGTCCATTTTTTAAAAAGGAAAAATTTACAATTCGAGAAATCAGGTACTTATTATAAAACATATGAAAATACTAATTACCGGTGGTGCAGGTTTTATTGGTTCAAATTTAGTTGAATATTTTCTAAATAAGAAACACGAAATCATTTGCCTTGATAATCTTGCAACAGGTTATATGCATAATATTGAGGTGTTTATTCCCAATCCAAAATTTACTTTTATTGAAGGTGATATAAGGGATTTAGAAACTTGTAAAACTGCTGTCCAAGGATGTGATTATGTTTTACATGAGGCTGCACTGGGAAGTGTTCCCCGCTCAATAAATGACCCGGCAAACACAAATTCTGTAAACATTGACGGTTTTTTGAATATGTTAATTGCTGCCCGAGACGAAGGCGTAAAACGTTTTGTTTATGCTGCCAGCTCATCAACTTACGGAGATTCAAAAAAACTCCCAAAAGTTGAAAATGAAATTGGGAAGCCATTATCTCCTTACGCTATAACAAAATATGTAAACGAACTTTATGCTGATGTCTTTGCAAAGACTTATGATATGGAGTGTATAGGTTTAAGATATTTTAATGTTTTTGGAAAGCGTCAGGATCCGAATGGAGCTTATGCAGCCGTAATACCTCTTTGGGTTAAAAATCTTCTTAATCATGAAAGGCCTGTTATTAATGGTGATGGTACCTTCAGCAGGGATTTTACTTATATTGAGAATGTTATTCAAGCAAATGAATTAGCTGCTTTTACTCCAACAGAAACAATTTTCTTAAATAGGGAAAAGTATTTATCGGAAATTGAAGAAATACAGAATTCAAAATCTTCAATTGTAGCAGAAGTTTTTAATGTTGCTTTTGGAGGAAATACAAATTTGATTCAGCTTTTTGAAGCTCTACGCGATAATTTGGCAAAACACGATAAAGAAATAGGAAAAATTCAAGCGGCGTTCGGGCCAAACAGAGCAGGTGATATTCCACATTCTCAAGCAAGTATTTTCAAAGCAAATACAATTCTCGGATATAATCCCAAATATGATGCTAAAACAGGTTTTGAAAAAGCTTGTGAATGGTATTTTCAAAAATATAAATAATTAATCAAAAATTAAACTTCCTCAATCATGGCAAAAGAAATTACACCCAGAAGTACAAAGTCTGAAATATTAACGGCTTACGAAGAATTAATTAAAACGGTTAAAGATCAATCCAAACAAAAACCACAAGAAATTAAAGAAAAGGAAGTGCAAAAAGCAATTGTTCAAAAAGCCTCCGAAAATTCTTCTGAAGAAATTGTCAAAAATATTGCAAGTTTAAAACTTGGAATAACGGCTGAATTAGAAAGACTTGAAGATAAATTAATTAACGAAAACAAAAGGCTAAAAGAAATTCAAGAAGCAATTAAAATTGAAACTGTAAATATTAAAGATTTATATCAATTATCAGTTGAAGCTGACTCTTTGGCAGCAATTCTTATGGCCCAAAAGGAAAAGAAAAGAATTTTTGAGGAAGAATTGTTGAAAAAAGAAGATGAATTGAAAACAAGTATTTCCTTACAAAAGACTCAATTTGAAGAAGAAATTAATGAAAAACGTAATGCTTGGGAAAAAGAAAAAAGGGAAACTGAGATTTCATTAAAAGAAGAAAAGGCTGAAATTCTAAAAAATCGAAAAAGAGAAGAAGAAGAATATAACTATCAACTCAATATAAATCGTAAAAAAGAACAAGACTTATATCTTGCAAAAATAATTGCTGAAGAAAAAGAATTAGAAGAAAAGAAAACTGCTTTTGAAAAAGAAATAAAAGAAAGAGAAATTCAAATTAAAGCAAGTGAAGAAGAATTAAAAGAACTTCGTAAACAGGTTGAATTTTTCCCAAAAGAACTTGCAGCAAAAATCAATGATACTGAAGATTCTATAACAAAATCACTTTCAACTCAATTTAATTTTGAAAAAGAATTATTTGCTAAAGAAGTTGATGGACAATTGAAACTCAAAGATCAAACAATAAAAACTTTGGAAGCAAAAATTTTAGAACAAAATAATTTAATCAAACAATTAAGCCAAAAAACAGAGACATCCGAAAAAACCGTAAAAGATATTGCTATAAAAGCTATTGAAAGCTCTTCGAAAATTCAGGTTTTTGACCAGGGAGCATCAAAAAGCACAAGAGAGGAAAAAAATTAAACATTTCTCAATTTAGTCAAAATGTACCAAAAATGCACTCTTAATAACCTTCGAGAACTTGAAGCTGAATCTATTCACATTATCCGTGAAGTCGCTGCCGAATTTGAAAATCCTGTTATGTTATATTCAATAGGAAAAGATTCTTCAGTTATGGTAAGGCTTGCCGAAAAAGCATTTTATCCCGGCAAGGTTCCATTTCCGCTTATGCATATTGATTCAAAATGGAAATTTAAAGAAATGGTCGAGTTTCGTGATAAATATGCTAAAGAAAAAAATTGGAATCTTATAGTTCATTATAATAAAAAAGCTTTTAAAGAAGGAGTCGGCCCATTTTCGCATGGGAGTAAAGTGCATACTGATATAATGAAAACTCAAGCTTTATTGGAGGGTCTAACAAAATACGGATTCGATGCTGCTTTTGGAGGTGCACGCAGAGATGAAGAAAAATCCAGAGCAAAAGAAAGAGTATATTCATTCCGAGACAGATATCACCAATGGGATCCCAAAAATCAACGTCCTGAACTTTGGAATATTTATAATGCAAAAGTTCATAAAGGTGAATCAATCAGGGTTTTTCCTTTGAGTAATTGGACAGAACTTGATATTTGGCAATATATTCGCTTGGAAAAAATTCCGATAGTTCCTCTTTATTTTGCAAAAAAAAGACCCATTGTTGAATTTAATAATGCCTTAATTCTTGTCGATGATGATCGTATGCCAAAAGAAATAGTCGAAAAGGCAAAAATGAAAATGGTTAGATTTCGTACACTGGGTTGTTATCCTCTTACCGGTGCAATTGAATCCGAAGCAGATACTATCGAGAAAATTGTTGAAGAAATGATGACGGTTACAAAATCAGAAAGAACTACAAGGGTTATTGATTTTGATCAGGAAGCAAGCATGGAACAAAAAAAGAGAGAAGGGTATTTTTGATGGAGTAATGGAGTTTTGGAGTTTTGGAATATTGAATATCACTTATATAAGAATCTAAATATTGGAAAGAAAAAATAAAAACAGAGGATTCAAACAATTAAGGGTATGGCAAGACTCTGTTAGTTTATTTGTTCTTGTTAACAATATACTTAAGCCATTTCCCTATGAATTAAATAAACCTAAAATGAATACTTTGGATGCTTGCCATAGTATTCAAAGAAATATCTCTGAAGGCTATTGTCGTAGATCTGCAAAAGAGTATTTAAATTTTATAAATATTGCTTTAGGTTCATGTGGTGAATTAAATAGTTCAATGATTAGTTTTCATGCTGTTAAACATATTTCAGATCATGATTTTGAAGAATTTGACATACTCCATTACAAAACAGAAAACGAATTATTAAAACTTGCTAAATCAATTCAGCAGAAAATCAATAACAAAGAAAATTGGAATGATACATATTAACAATTGAATAAAAAACAAAATCCAAAACTCCATTACTCCATCACTCCAATTTGAAAATTGACAAAGAAACTAATTAGAAGATATATATTAATTTAGCATGGATATTAACCAATTCCTCGATCAGGATCAAAAAAAAGACCTACTACGTTTATTAACAGCAGGTTCTGTTGATGATGGGAAAAGTACGCTTATTGGAAGATTGCTTTTCGATAGTAAGAAATTATACGAGGATCATCTTGCTGCCCTTGAGAGAGATAGTAAACGCGAAGGACATGCGGGAGAGGAAATAGATTATGCACTTTTGCTCGATGGATTGAAAGCTGAGCGTGAGCAGGGAATTACAATTGATGTAGCCTATAGATATTTTTCAACTAATAAGCGAAAATTCATAATTGCCGACACTCCCGGCCACGAGCAATATACACGCAATATGATAACCGGAGGTTCGACAGCTAATTTGGCAATTCTTCTCGCCGATGCTCGAAAAGGTGTGATAACTCAAACAAAACGACACACATACATTGTTTCCCTGCTTGGTATTAAGCATATTGTGTTGGCTGTTAATAAAATGGATTTAGTAGATTTTAGAAAAGAAATTTTCGATAAAATTTGTGATGATTATAAAGAATTTACAACACAACTTGATGTTCCGGATATTACTTTTATTCCGGTTTCTGCATTAAAAGGCGATAACGTGGTTGATATTTCTGATAAAATGCCTTGGTATCATGGTAAAAGTTTATTAGAATTTCTTGAGACTATTCATGTTAGTAGCGATCGAAACTTTGAAGATTTACGTTATCCGGTACAATATGTTACAAGGCCTGATTTAAAATATAGAGGCTTTGCCTCTCGTATTGCTTCCGGAATTATCACAAAAGGAGATGAGGTAATGGTTTTACCATCGAAGCAAATGGCAAAAATTAAAAGTATTGATACTTTTGATGGAGAACTCGAATATGCCTTTCCTCCTCAAGCTGTTTCGATTACATTAGACAAAGAAATTGATGTTTCAAGAGGAGAAATGTTGGTTCATCCAAATAATGTCCCAAGAATAGAGAGACATTTTGAAGCTATGTTAGTTTGGATGGACGAAAAGCCAATGGATAAATACACTCAATTTTATATTAAGCATACTACAAATAATACAAAAGCCAGGATTGATAAAATTCGTTTTAAAGTTGACGTAAATACATTAGAAGAATATGACACAGAAGGTTTTGAACTTAATAATATCGGTAGAGCAGTTATTACAACCGTAAAACCTTTATTTTTTGACCCTTATAAAAAAAACCACAACACAGGTAGTTTTATTTTAATTGATCCGGTAACAAATAATACTGTTGCTGTAGGAATGATCCTTGATAAAGTTTCTTCCGAACATTTTTCAAGAATCAGTTTACTTCAATCCGAAAAAATTATTAGAGGTGAATCCTTAATATCAGAGATTGAGCGACAAACTCGAATGAAGCAAAAAGGAGTAACAATTTGGTTCAGCGGTTTGCATGGAAGCGGTAAAAATGAATTAGCCTACACTCTCGAAAGAAGATTATTTGACATTGGGGCTACTTCAATTCTTCTTGATGGAAAATCAGTTCGCTCAGGAATAAATCGTGAACTTGATTTTTCTCCTGCTGATAGGGCCGAACACTTGCGTCGTGTTGCTCATATGTGTAAAATACTAAACGATCAGGGAATAATTACTATTTGTTCATTTATTTCTCCTCACGAAGTAATTCGCGATCAAATTGAGGAAATTATTGGTAAGGATAAATTTCTTTTAGTCTATTTAAAAGCTGATATTGATTTTGCACGAAAAAACGACAAGTATTCATTATATAAAATGGCGGATGAAGGAAAAATTAAATATATGCCTGGTGTCGATGAAGTTTATGAAGAACCTCAAAAAGCCAAGCTTTTATTAAATGCCGAAGAAAATGCTAAAAATATTGAAAAAATACTGAACCTATTAAACAAGATGGAAATATTTTTGATCAATTCCTAATAATTTTATTATTTTTGCATAAAACCAACTGAAAAATAATTTTTGTTTTAAACAATTAACAAAAATTTATCAGAAAATCATTTGGAGAATAATAAATTTTTGTAATTTTGAGTAATTTTTTTACTCAACCTGAAAAAAATGGGACTGAGGAGGCGAAGCTGTAATTAAAAACAATCCACAGATTACACAAATTACACAGAAAAAAAATTACTTGACAAAACCAATTCGTTAAATTCGCCAAATCCGATGATAGAATTACTTCGCGAGAGTTCATCAATAATAAAAAGAAAAATAATCATCGGATTAAACAGATTAAGCGGATAAACTGAAGATTACGTGATCCAAATGTTTTACCAACTAAAATTAAACAAAACCAATCATTAAGATTACTTATTAGATTTAGATGTAAAGTTTTTGCGTTTCAATAAAACATTTTGTTTAGCAAAAAGTAATCATGAATTTAATTAAAAAAATTCGTGCAAATCTG
>JAEINX010000151.1 GCA_016342645.1 Bacteroidales bacterium
ACAATTAAAGTAATGCAATATAACTTACTGCATTACGGTAATTATTTTAATGATTGTACCGAATCGAATAATAATGTTGCTGATAAAAATGAATATTTAAAAACTATAATTCAATACGTTAAGCCAGATATTTTTACGGTAAATGAAATGGGAAAAGAACAATATTTTCAATATCTACTGATGAATGATGCTTTAAATGTAGATGGAGTAACAAAGTATAAAAAAGCAAACTATTCTAATGTTGCCAATTCCTATATTGTAAATATGCTTTATTATAATTCCGAAAAGCTTGTATTGAAATCCCAATCAGTTGCACAGAATTACATTCGTGATATTGATGTTTACCGGCTTTATCATAAATCATCTGATCTGGAATTGGGTGATACAGCTTTTATTTATTGCGTTGTTGCTCATCTTAAAGCCGGAAATGACCCAAGTGATATATCCTCTCGAACAAATATGGTAAATAATTCTTTATCATATCTAAACGGAATTTCTTCTGTGCGTAATTATTTGTTTATGGGCGATTTAAACACAAAAACATCTTCCGAACAATGCTATTATAATTTGATGAATTATTCAAATCAAAATATTAAGTTTTACGATCCGGTTAATAAGCCCGGTAATTGGAATAGTAATTATAATTTTCGATATTATCACACACAATCAACTCATTATTACTCAAACGGATGTTTTTCGAGTGGAGGAATGGACGATAGGTTTGATTTTATTTTGATAAATAATCAGGTGAAAAACGGCTTAAGATATGTTAAATATGTTTCCGGTTCATATGAAACTTTAGGGCAAGATGGAAAACATTATAACGATGCGATAAACTATATACCAACAAACACAAGTGTTCCTTCGGATGTTTTGAATGCTTTGTATAATATGTCGGATCATTTGCCTGTAATTTTAAAATTAGAAATTAATAAAACACTTTCAATTCCTGAAAATGATAGAATTCCTATTTCAAGTCTAAATTTCAATAATCCTGTTAATGAAGAGTTGAAATTAAATATTATAACTAAATCTGAAATTGATATTATAATAAGTATTAATTCAGTTTTGGGAAAACAATTATTTCAAAAGGATTTTTCAGATGTAAGAGGCCTTCAATACAATATTCCGTTTGATAAATTTAGCAAAGGCTTTTATTTATTATCGATCTCAGATAAGCATGGAAATAAGATTGTTAGGAAAATAATTAAAAATTGATTCTTTTCAAAATTACAATAAAAAAAAGGATAAACTTAAATAGCTTACCCTATTTTTTTGCTCCCCCTCTTGGACTCGAACCAAGGACCCTCTGATTAACAGTCAGATGCTCTAACCAACTGAGCTAAGGAGGAATATTTCAAATCACATATTTTTTAAAAATTTCTAATGTTTATTTGACTATAAGAACTTTTAAAAAAGCTGTGCAAAGATAAATAAACAATTAATTTTGCAAAGAATTTCACAAGAAATTTTTTCTAAACAGAAAATCTTTTTAAAACATTGACTTCGTGTTCTTTTAATTGTCTCCACTTACCTCTCGGAATATCTTTTTTTGTTAAACCGGCAAAGATAACCCTGTCTAATCGTAATACTTTATAATTTATAGACTCAAAAATCCTTCTTACGATTCTATTCCTACCGGAATGAATTTCAATTCCAAGTTGTTTTTTATCATTTCCGTGTTCAACATAGGCAATTTTATCGACTTTTATCATTCCATCATCCAACTCAATTCCATTTGCAATTTTTTCAAAATCAGGATAAGTTAAAGGCTTATCAAGAGTTACATGATATAATTTTTTTACTCCATATTTTGGATGAGTAAGTCGTTTAGCCAACTCACCATCATTAGTGAAAAGCAGCAAACCGGTCGTATTTAAATCCAAACGCCCGACCGGATAAATTCTTTCTTTACAGGCATTTGAAACAAGGCTCATAACGGTTTTTCGTTCAAAAGGATCATCCATAGTTGAAATAAATCCTTTGGGTTTATTTAATAAAATGTAGTTTAACTTTTCGGGAACAATGACGGTGTCGCCATATTTAACGACATCATCTCTACTGACTTTCGTACCTAATTCGGTTATAATTTTCCCATTGACTTTGATAACTCCCGCCTCAATCAGTTTGTCGGCCTCCCTTCGAGAACAAATACCTGAATTTGCAATAAATTTATTTAATCTAAACAAGTTGTCTTTATTTCTATCGGCTTCATTCCTCTTTACATTTTCACTTAATTTTTTAGTGAATTTATTTTTTTTCAAAATCGGTTTTTTTCTCTTTTTAGATTCATCCTTACTCGATTTTTCTTTCTTTGGAGTATCTTTTTTAATAAATTTCGAAAAATCTCCATGTTTTTTCGACAAATTTTTATCTGCTTTCATATTAAAAATTAAATATTTCGACTGCAAAATTAACAAACACAAGTTATAAAATAAATTTATTTTGGTTTTAAAAATAATTTCATAAATTTATGGCATAATTTAAAAAACTGTAGTTATGAGAATTTGTTACATTTCAACTTATCCGCCAACTGAGTGTGGTATAGCAACTTACACACAATTCTTATCGGATGCAATGAAGTCCCTTGAAAAAGAAGTTGTTATTGTTAGCCAGGAAGGAGCTAAGGGTGATAATGTTTTTCCGACTTTTTCACCACAAGACCACAATATTGCAATGAAAATGTTTGAGGTTACGGCAAAATTAACCCCGGATGTTGTACACATTGAACACGAATATGGTTTATTTGGTTCGGGTAGAGGCGTTCAGATAGTTGATTTTTTGATCCGTTGCCGACTTTTTAATTTACCGGTTGTCATGACATTGCACACGGTTTATGATAAACTTGATGTGTATGAGAAAATGCTTTTAGAAAATTTTATGCTAAACAGTTCAGCAATAATTGTGCATGAAAAATATCAAAAAGAGGTATTAGTCAGGCATTTCGGATCGGCAGACAAAATTCATGTCATACCTCACGGAATTAGGCAATGCAAGAGATATCCAAATGCAAAAAAATTATTAGGATTAGAAAAGAAAAAAGTAGCATTACTAATAGGATATTTTCGTCCAACGAAACGTTTCGACAGGATCGTGAAAATTTTCCCTAAAGTTGTTGAAAGAAATAAAGATGCAGTTTTACTGATTGCAGGAAAAGTTAGGGGCGTTGATTTTCCGGAATACCAAAATAATTTCTTTGAAGAAATTAATAACTCCCCTGTTCGTGACAATATTTTAGTTTTGAGAGGGCAATTTCCACAACATACATTTGATATAATCATGAGTGCCGCCGACTTGATTGCCATGCCTTATACGGTTGGTTCTCAGAGTGGGATACTTGCACAATCTTCAGCATTTTATTTACCGGCAGTAACTTCCGATCTTCTAAGTTTTGAGAAATGGAATGAAGAAATTAAAGGTGGCCTGACTGCGTATAATGATGATGATTTTGTTGATCATATTTGTAAAATTCTTTCCGATGAAGATTTTGCAAAACAATTAGAAAACAATATAATCGAAAATACAAAACCATATAAATGGTCTGAACTTGCTAAAAAACACATACTTGTGTATGAGTCTGTGATAAATGTTCCTTATGGAAAAGCAAGATATTTTTATATTCCCGAAGATCAAGAAAAACCTTGCTAAGGAAAAAATTGGCAGTCAGCAGTTGGCAATCGGCAATCGGCAGATACCGGAACTTATAAAAATATGCGATTACACGATTAAATAATTTTTATGTGCTTATTTTCCATATCAACAATTTAAGCATTTAATTATTCGATCTTATATCTTATCATCAATAGTCAATGCCTTCCAAAATCTAATAACTCGAGAGGCAAGCCTATGATTTAACAGGTTTCATCAAAGCTAATAAGTCATCCATATTAAGAGTTGCAATCCCAGAGCGTGAATCGGAAACGGCATAAGGTAAAACTAAGATGTTTTCATGTTGTAGAGCTCCGCATGAATAAACAACGTTAGGGACATACCCATTTCTTTCGCTTTCCTCAGGAATTAAAATCGGGTCTTCGATAACTCCAATAATTTTTGAAGGATCATCCAAATCTAAAAGTATTGCGCTTACTGTATAAGTTCTCATTGGACCAACACCATGAGTTAATAATACCCAGCCTCTCTCTGTTTTAATGGGAGAACCGCTATTTCCGATTTGTATAAATTCCCAATAAAATTCAGGTTCTTTTAAAAGCTTGGGATTTTCCCAATATTGAATATTATCGGAAAACATGATAAATAAATTTTCATTATCGTTTCGTGAGACCATTGCATATTTTCCATTGATTTTTTCAGGGAATAAAGCCATGCCTTTATTTTGAGAACCACTTCCTAATAATGTGGAAATTTTGAAACGACAAAAATCCTTGGTTTCAATAAGTTGAGGCAAGATGGAAAAACCATTATAAGCCGTATAAGTTCCGTAATACCTTTCAGTTCCGTTTTCTTCGGTGAAATGAACAAATCTTGCATCCTCAATTGCTCTTACATCGGTTTTCGATTTTGGAAAAATAACTCGTTCCGAAACACCATATTCATCATTAAATTCAATTTCGTAATTTGAATTAACCAACCAATATAATGCATTGATGGCTCTATCTATTTCTGACATATTGACCTCAGATGGTTTTATGTGCTTTTTGAACCTTTCTACACTTTTATCAAGTTCTTTTACAGTAAACTCATCCAATAATTCGTTCATTATTTCTTCAATGTATTTATAACTGCCAAGGTCTTTGAGTTTTAATGTGTATTTCTTTTTACTGTGAGTAACATTTGGAATAATTTTAGCTTTTTCGACAAGGGGGCTTGTGGGAGACATTTTTATAGTGCCATTTTTATTAACAATGCCTTCTTGAAAAACAATAGATGACATGTGTCCCTCCCCAACAGCTCTAAAACTAATTATTACTTTTAATTGTCCGGCTTTTAAGTTGTTTTGATTTGGATGAGGTACAATTGACGGATTAAATAAAGCAGCTGATTCAATTGAATATTCCATTGTAAAATATGAGCCGATCAGCAACTTTTTTTCTAAAGAAAGATCATCGTAGATAGTAATATCAAGCATGCTGTTAATCCTTTCGAAATTATCTTTAAAAATCCTTTTTATATTTACATGCCTATTCGAAAAATTATTGAACACCTGAGACAAAAGCTTTTTTATTTTATCATCCGATAAATTTAAGATTCGGTTAAAAATCTTATAAATTCTGACTTTATCTACCTCAAAAAATTTTGTAATTACCTTAGTTTCATCAGGATTAAATTTTACCTTTTGCCTAATTACAGAAATATCACTCGTATTATAATCCATTATTTAAGTATTTTAATTATTAATTGCAATAATATAAAATTTTTCAACAAATTCATAAAGTTGGATAAAATGCATCTTCAATATGATGAATATGAACCTTTTTTTGACCATAAAGAACAGCTACAATATCAAATCTTGCTTCATAATCAATTTCATTTCGTGTAATATAAACCTGTGCTGCTCTGATCATAAACTTCTGTTTGGCTTTTGTAACAAAGGTTTCAGGATCACCAAAATAATTTGTTTTTCTTGTTTTTACTTCCACAAAAACAATATAATCACCTTCCTTTGCAATAATATCAATTTCATCTTTTCCAAAGCGCCAGTTAGATGCTTCAATTTTATATCCCTTTTCAAGAAGATGCTTTTTTGCCAGTTCTTCTCCTTCTTTTCCTAATTCATTGTGTTCAGCCATGGTAATTTTTTAAAAATTAGTGCAATATAATTAAATTATGGTTTTATTGCAAATTCTTGATAAAATATTAATGACTTTTATGTAAATTTGAAGTCTCATTACAAATATACATGAAATGTACATCAACAGAGATATTGAACAGAACATTAAAAAAGCTTTACAAAGCTTTCCGGTGGTTGCAGTAATTGGCCCGCGTCAAACAGGTAAATACACTTTATTAAAATCATTGCTCGGTAATGAATATAGCTATATAACATTTGATGACCCTTTAGTTAGAGAAAGAGCAATTGATGACCCTGTGTTGTTTTTAAGTACCCTTGGCGATAACGCAATTATTGATGGAATACAATATGTACCACAAATGTTGTCCTATATTAAAATGCAAGTGGATGAAAACACCAGGCTTAAAGGGAAATATGTAATTACAGGTTCGCAGCAATTTAACCTGATGAAGAATGTAAACGAAACACTAGCAGGTAGAATTGCATTGTTTACTTTACTCCCGTTTAATATAAATGAAATTAATAAAATAGAATTTTTAAAAAACAAGCTGTTTAAGAGTGAAGATTACTTTTTGTATTCCTCTCTAAATGGACTTTTCCCTGAGCTTTGTGTTAATAATAATGTTGACACCAAATTGTGGTTTGCAAGTTATATACAGACATATCTTGAAAGAGATATTCGAACTTTATTTAATCTTGGCAATTTGCGTGATTTTATCAGATTTATTAAATTACTGGCATCAAACTGCTCACAGATTTTAAATCTAAGCAGTTATGCCCGAGATATTGGAGTAAGTGCCGCTACAATAAAAAGTTGGCTTTCTATATTAGAAGCAGGGCATATAATTTTTATATTGGAGCCATATTTTAAAAATATCGGAAAAAGATTAATAAAAAGTCCAAAAGTATATTGGAATGATACAGGCCTGGTTTGTTATCTTACAGGTATTTATAATAAAGAACATTTATTAAATGGCCCAATGGCAGGAGCACTTTTTGAAAATCATATAATTCAGGAAACTATAAAGTGTTTTTATAATTATGGACTAAAGCCAAACATCTACTATTTAAGAACAAGCAACGGACTTGAAATTGATTTAATTATTGAACACGAAAACAAATTATTTCCGTTTGAAATAAAGTTGACTAAATCGCCAAAAATAAGAATGGCAAAACAACTGAATAGTTTTAAAGAGCTGTTTTCAGAATTGGATATTCAAAAAGGAACAATTATTTCGTTGTCAGAAAAAAGTTATGCCTTGACTAAAACTGTTGATGTTAAAAGTTTTAATAATTACATTGATTCATTAAAAGTATTCTTGTAAACCAATAATTTTAATAAAAAACATATGTTTAGGATAAATTATGCTATTCAAATTTTAATAAAACATTATCTCCAACCTCCAACCTAACCTTCCTCCCCAAAATCAAAGCACGGTTATCGTTAATATGCCCGGCCGGAAAATCAAAACAAACCGGATAATTATATTCGGAAACTGCTTCTGAAATAATTTCTTTTGCTGTTTTCCCGAAAGGAATTTCGTTGTCGTTCATTTCGCTCATTCCGCCAACTATCAGGCCAGCTATATTATTGAGTTTTCCGGCTCGTTTCAAATTCATTATCATTCGATCAATGTGGTAAAGATATTCGTCGAGATCCTCAATAAAAAGAATTTTACTATCGGTAGAAATATCTGATTTTGTTCCAATCAAACTATAAAGAATTGAAAGATTTCCTCCAATAATTTCAGCCTCACAAAATCCTTTTCTGCAAAATTCCGAAAGTTCTAACTGATAAGAAATTTCCTCACCAAATAAAGCAGCTTTAAAAGAATCGTAAGTTTCTTTTGTGATTTTTTTATCAGAGAAATTAATCGGCATAACCGAATGTAAGGTTTCTATTCCAAAATTTTTATTAATATGCGAATGAAAAACTGTAATATCACTATATCCGCATATCCATTTTGGCTTTTTAAAAAAATTTGAAAAATCAATATTATCAATAATTCTAACTGAGCCGTATCCTCCACGTACACAAATTATTGCTTTTATAGAATCATCGTCAAGCATGTTTTGAAAATCATCTGCTCTTTCAATATCATTTCCGGCAAATTGATTGTTTTCTTTCAAAATATTTTTACCGAGCATAACTTCTAATCCCCATTTTTTGAATTCTTTTATTGAGTTTTCAATTTCAGACATTGAAATTTTTCGTGCAGTCGCGACTAAAGCAATTTTATCGCCTTTTTGTAAATACTCAGGTGTTCTCATTATGTTATTTTAATAAAAACAAAATTAAGTAATATTCTACAAATTACTAAATTTGCCACCATTAGTTGAAAAAATAATTATGGAAAGTTCAGGAAAAAAGTTTAAAAGATATACAGTTACATCGGCCTTACCTTATGCAAACGGACCCATCCATATCGGGCATCTTGCAGGAGTTTACATTCCGGCTGATATTTATGTTAGATATTTACGTTCGAAAGGCGAAGATGTGATTTTTATTGGAGGCTCTGATGAACACGGTGTTCCTATTACCATTACAGCTCGTAAACAAGGAATTTCCCCACAGGAAATTGTCGATAAATACCATAAATTAATAAAAGAGTCGTTTGAGGAATTTGGTATTTCTTTCGATTTTTATTCCAGAACTTCTAATAAAATTCACCATGAAACTGCTT
>JAEINX010000003.1 GCA_016342645.1 Bacteroidales bacterium
ATTTCAGTTAAATTTTCAGCAACTAAAGTTCCATCATCATAAAAAACATTAAAATAATAGGAAGTAAAATTCAATTCGATGCAACTATATTTCCCGCTTCCTTCGGGAAACACTTCACCCATCCATGCATCACCAAAGGGGTTAAAAAATGTATATTCAAAATCAACTGATTCAATTCCGGTTTCGCTTCCGTTTTTCCAGCATTTAAATTTCAGGCTATCGCCGGCAGAATATCCGGCTTCGCCCCCATAAAGTACGCTAAAGGCATATAAATCGTTTTCAAACATATTATCGGGAGTGCAAACTTGCTGCAAATGATAAACGCCAACAAGTGAATCATTGTCGAAAATAGCAATTTCATCATTTGGCCTTAAGCTTACGCCATCAAGGTAAGCACCGCTTATGAAAATAATCCAATAATTATTGCTTGTGTCGCCTCCCGGAAATTCAAAATGATCGCCTCCTTGATTTTCAAATAAAATGGGATTCCATGAAATAGTAACCTTCTCGACACCGGCTTCTGCCTTAATGAGATAAGGAGCAGGGGGGGAGAGGGGTTCTTCACAATAAATATTCGAAGGAGGCGATTCTTCACCACCCTCAAGTATTCGGGTTACATAATAACAATATTCAACACCGGCAATCAAAGCCGTGTCGGTGTAATATGCTTCTTCAATTTCATGGACTATTAAAGTTCCGTCTTCATAATAAACATTAAAAATCCCCTCCTCAGGTTCCCAAAATAATGTAATCTCCTCAATTCCCGGTAAGGCATCAATGATTACCGGAGCCTCGGGGGGGAGTGGAATATTGCATAAAATATTTGAGGGTAAGGATTCCTCACCATTGCTTAAGATTTGTGTAACATAATAACAGTATTCAATTTCAGGGTCTAAACCCGTGTCCGTAAAAGATGGGCCTCCAACATTCCCGGCTACTAAATCACCGTTTTCATAATAAATATTAAAAAAGAATGATGCAAAATCAATTTCAACAATGCTGTAATTGTTTGCTTCGGGAGGGAAAAATGCTTCAACCCATGCACCTCCGTAGGGGTCGGAAAAACTTATATCGAATTTTGAAAATTCCTCTCCTTCGCTATCATCCCAGCACTTTAAAGAAATAGGATTTCCCGGTGTATAGCCTTGGCTTGAAACAAGTTCACTATAAGCTATTAAAGGATTGGATAAAAAATTCTGAGGTGTTAAAACTTCGGTAAGAGTGAAAACTCCAACCAAAATATTCCCATCGAAAATTCCGATTTCGTCGTTTGGATCAAGATCGACTTCATCAATAAATGCTGATGATAAATAAATTGTCCACGCTGGGTAATTTGAATTTCCTCCTTCAAAGTTAAAATGTCCATCGCTGCTTTGCTGAATCGACTCCCAAACTATTGTTATTTCTTCATTTCCTTGAATTGTTTCAACTAAAACAGGTGTAAGAATATGCAATTTAAAATCGCAAATTGTTGGTTCGCCTTCTAATACGATTACATTCATTTTTGTTTTCGAGAAATATCCGTTGGCTTGGACTTTTAAATTGAATTTCCCGATCGGGATTTCGTCCAAAAAATATTCGCCTTGTGAATTACTTGTTGTTGAATAAGGTTTATTTTCGATTGAAATACTTGCGTTTGCGATAGGTTCACCGGTGATAGTATCGGAAATTATTCCTGTAATTGAACCTTTTGCTGTATGAAAATTAATTATCGGAATGCTGTATTTATTTTCTCCTTCGGGAAAAATATTTTCAGTCCATGCTCCGCCATAAGGATCGGTATAAATAATTTCAAATTCATCGACCTCTATTTCTTCATCTGCTTTCCAACATTTGAAAGTGACGTTATTTCCGGGGGAATATCCTTGATTTCCATTGTTTAAAAGCTGCCATGCTATTAAAACATTTGCAAAAGCATTTTCGGGAGTACATTCCTGAGTGAGAGAAAACACACCAACCAAAGTTTCTCCGTCGAAAACAGCAATTTCGTCGTTTTGAGATAGATTTAAGTTATTCAAACTTGCACCCGCAAAATACATTGTATAAAAAGGAGCTTCGGGATTTCCTCCTGGAAAATCAAAATGTTGGGCTTGTAAATTCGTTCCGATAAAAAACAAAAGAAACGAAAAATAATATGTGATTTTTTTCATTGAAATTAAGGCGTTTTCATAATAAATTCTGAATTAAAGATTCTTGTCAAAATTAATAAAAAAAAATAACTATCTATTAGAAAGATTATCCCGGATTAAAAGGCTTTTAATTTGGAATTAATTAATGAGTGCCCGACAATATTGTTTTACTGAAACACCATTAATTGCACCTTAAATTTGTGAAATTCTAAAAAAAAATCCCAAACAAAATGTCTGGGATTTATAAGAAAGTTTTTTTTGAAGGACATCAATACTATTAAAATATTTACTTAAGGTCTTTAAGATTTTCTTCCATTCTAAGAATGTTTTCATCGTAATATTTCAAGTATTTCCTGAAGACTGTAAATGTTACGATTGCCCCGATTAAAACGCCGAATAATAAACCCCAAATAGACTCAGTTTCATCGAATACTGTGACAAAGAATTTATTTTCAAAAAATACATGTATCGAAATTATCAGTAAAACAAAGTAGAATCCGACCACAACAAATCCATATTTAAATCTTTTTGTTGAGTTTCTGAGCATGTGAATTTTATCTTTCATTGTTTCTTTCAGATTTCCTTTAGTGGTATCAAATCCTTGAATGTTTTTAAAATACCTTAAATACGAAATCAGAAACGCTAATGTCATTACAAACAATATTGAATTAATTGTAAGGAGATAATAATCAGAGAATCGAGAAATTGAAGTAATGACTAAGTAGGTAATCATTCCTAAAGAAAGAACAATACTTAAAGCAAGGTTTAATTGAATTTTTTTCATGATTTTTTTGTTTTTTTTGATTAATATTTTATTTATTTCTTGATAGTTTATCTTAATAGATGAATCATCAATATTTTTCCAGATATTTTTTATTTCCTCTTTTTCCATTTTAGATATTTTTTAATAATTGTTTAAGTTTATTTTTTGATCGCATAATTTTTATTCCAACATTTGATTTTGATATTCCGCATATTTCCGAGATTTCGGAGTAAGATTTTTCATCAAGATACAATATTATTATTGCCCTCTCAACTTCATTCAATTTATTGATTGCAGCATATAATTGTTCGATTCTATCTTCTTTATTATTTTCTTCATAATCTTGGTATGCCATATCTTTTTCAAAAATATTTTCTTTATAGACAATCTTTGAATTTTTTTTAAGCCTTACAATAGAGGTGTTTATAGCAACTCTATATATCCACGAAGCTATTTTAGATTTATCTCGTAAGTTATCTTTTGATACCCACAATTGATAAACAACTTCCTGAAAATTATCTTTTCTGTCTTCGGAATTTGAAAAATATGCCCTGCTGACTTTATTAATTATCCCCTGATAATTGTCAATTAGTTTTGAAAATTCCTTTTGACATGTATTTGTGTGTTTCAACATTTTTTTTTTTGATTATATAGTATCAAAAACTTGCAAAAAATTACAAAAAAAAATTATAATACTGAAATTATTTAATTTTATGAAAAAATAAATAATGAAATATATTGCAAATCAATAAAATAGTAAATAAAACAATTTTTTCTAATATAATTTTATAAACTTAGCTTCATTAGCTTTGAAAAAAAGCTTGGAAGCTATTGGTTGCAAATCATATTCAAGGGCATTAACAACAGAAGCATTGTTATACTTATTGTTTTTTAATACTTCGCTGATTTCAATTTCAGTTGATTGCCCTGAAGTTTCACGTAAAAGCAGAATTATACCATTTCCATCATTTGAAGGTTTCGCATTGATTAGGAGAATGTTTGAGGAATTTACATTAAGTAAAGAATTGTTTGAAAGTAATTCTTTGCTGTTTCCGGCAGGTAGCACACGTGAAAGAAAAGGAATCCGTGAACCCCAAGCAAACCTTGTAGCCACTGAGCTGCTTTCATTGTCAGTTGAAGTTATATAATAACTCCATTTTAATTCTCCTTCCTGACTTGCCAAAAAATTTGTTGTCCAATAATTATTTAAAACCCAAGAGAAAATATGAGGTTTTTCGGGATTGGAATAATAACTGAACTTACCCATATTTAATCCGCCAAGCTGAACTAAGGGGATTTCTTCGCTTCCAAAAATTATTTGATTTTCATTATTTTTCACACAAGCGAAGTTTTGGATCACATTCCAGTCGGATGATGTTCCCGGAAGCTGATCTCTGCCCGGTTTAATAATTCCTCCCTGTCCTTCAAAAAATAATTCGCCATCGGGAAGCCTAAATGGAAAAGCTATATAAACTGCTTCCGGTTCAAAAACAGGTAGTTTGTACATGTCATATAAAAATTCAATTCTTTTTTCTTTTTTGTAAAGTCGTATTTCGAGATTTACGCCATGTGAATCGGCACAAATAGGCGATTCTCCATGAATGAATAAGCTTTTCCAAATGGGGCCGTCAATAAGAGATTTTATTTCAATGTTTGTTAATGTTGACCGCTCGGCTTCTTCAAGTTTAAATTGCTCTATTTGTTGGCGGTTTGATAATTCTTCATAAATAAATTGCCCGATTTGCCATTTGCTTGATGTATCCGATAATTCAATTTGCAAGATTTTATCGAAAAGGCTGTTTACTGCTCCTGTGTTTTTATCAATTCTCAAACTATAATAATCATTTTCAAACACATTAGAAAAATTCTTAATTTCAGGAAGCTTTCTGTTTTCATTCAACACTTCAATTCTATAGCTTTTATATCCGAATGCCGGAATGTTTTCAGCCCAAATGCCCCAATAAGTTCCATCTTCGCGACTTTGAAATGATTGTGCTAAAATTTCATTATTAATTTCATCTACGATCCTGATTTTCTTATTTACGGGTAAAATCTCATGATCAATATATACATCAAGCAATCCTGAACGTTGCCAATTAAGGGTGTTAAAAACACTTATTACAGGCACATCGGTTTTGTTAATAAAAGGCTGAATAAAACCCATAGCTTTTTCTTTTAGCAATGCTGATTTTTTTACTGCTTCCCAAACATAAGCTGATTTTTCGGCCCATTGTACCATTGTGTTTTCGCATCTTGGATCTGTAATACTCTCGGCAGCAGTATATGTATGTTCGTCATAAAATAAAAGATTATCCATAATTTCTTCAATATCTTTATTTATTTCCGAGGGTAATTTGGCACCTGAGAGTTTTGCCATCGAAAGCAAACCTTGATTAGCAATCAATTCGGCATGAGTTTTTCGTGAAGCTCCTGCTTCACGGCAAGCCGATCCTGCACCATCGGTCCACCAATCGGGCCATGCGGCTCTAAATACCGGAAGTTCGGCAGAATGGTTTTTTTCAATGCTTTTCATGAATTCATTTGCAGTAGCAATTTTTATTTGAGGCCATTCGTATTTATTGTTCCACCGTTTTACTAACTCACAGGCTGTAAGTGCCGGAGGTGAATTATCAGTAACATAACCAGAGTATTGTAAAGAAATGCAATTAAAAGGATATTCCTTTTCATTCAATTCATCAAGGTAATTTAACAGATTAGATTCAAAAAAATCAAGGTTTTTAGTATGAATTCCGAGTTTATTTCCTAGCATATAATGCTCGCCCCGAAAAGCAAGAATGCGTTTTCCTGAGGGCGATTCCCACCAAAAAGTTGTGGGCTTATCGAAAGGCAATAAGGCGCGATGGCTATGTTCGCCCATTATCAAATATTTAATACCTATATCACTAAAATATTCTGCCAAGGCCCATCCGATTCCATTAACATCATTTTGCATTACGGTTTCTACCTTTAAGCCATTTTCTCTGAATGTTCTTATAGGTTGAAGTTGTGCTGCAAGCGAGGTTTCATCTAATAATTCCGACATATTGAAAAACATTCCGGTTATTTCAATTCTTCCTTCATTTACACGTTTTCTTAATCTTTCAATTTGTTCAGGCGGCCTGCTTTTAAGGTATTCCCTTACTGCCCACGATGCTTCACAGGTCCAGCGGAATTTAGAATTTTCGGGATAATTATCCGTAAGGTCACAGAAATCGAGAGCGTAATCAATGAACCTTAAATGTTCGGGAAGTATCTCGGTTTGCGGACGAGTATAACCAATGTCAGTATGAGTATGTTGGACAAAATATATCATCCATTCTTTAATCGGTTTAAGCTTAACAGGCAATTCGACTACCTGATTTTCTCCAATTTTAACTTTAACTAAATATTCGATTTGAGTTTTTACCTCAGGAATATTAATTGTAAATGAGTTGTTTCCGGGAACAAGTTTAATAGTTTTGCTAAGAAAATCATCAATAATAATTTCCCCTTCAATATTGTCGTCAAGAATCACAATACTAAATCTCAGGCTATGAAAGGGTTTGTTATTTATTTTAATTAGAACCGGATCTTGTTTTATCTCAATTTTTTCCAAAACTTGAGTTTTAAAAGTCATATACCATGAGTTGCTGTTTTTGTTATCTCCCGAAATCAGAATTTTAGCAGCCTCTCCCGGTGTAATAAATGATGTTGGGACTTTCAAACTTGCGAAACCCATAAAATCGCCATACTTATCCGTCATAGTCGATCGAAATAAAAGTTCCGAACCGGCTTTTCCCTTTACTTTCCAAACTTTATCTTCATTGCTTTTCGGGTTCGAGAATGTGAGTATTTTTTTTTCATTAATAAATAAGTCAAATTCATGACTATCAACATTAACATCAATTCCGAACATCCAGATAAATGTGAGAGAATCATTGCTATAATTCTTTGGAATTGTTTCGGTTTCCCATTCTATTGAGTTGTAAAGTTCATTTGCCCGCACCAAAAGCGAAGTTTTAACATCAGGCAGTGGAGAATGGTAATTTAATTCATTGCCACTTATGGTTTTCGCATAAGCCTGAAAATAAGTAAGTTTGTTTTGTTGTGAAAAAGTCAAAGATTGAAATAATAGAATTATGATTGTGAAAAAAACATTTAATTTCATTGCAAATTAATTATGATTATTGGTGTGCAAATTATAAAAATACTTTTGTTCAGGGGAAATTTTTGGCTGATATTTTTTAATTCATGTGAGGCTTACTGTCGATTCCGAAGTTTTGACCACAATAATGCTTCTGCCGGCGTTTGCTCCTGACGCAATTCTTTAGCCCTTTCAAAAGTTAAGGGTTTTGCTCCGTAATGATAAATGTGATTTGTTATTCTTTTTAATTTAGCCATATTATAATAACCTCACCCCCAGCCCCTCTCCTGTGGGAGAGGGGAGCGTACTCTCTTTGTTTTTGTTTTTATAATTCATTACAACAAAAGTATAAAAAATTGCAAGCAAAACAACTCCCCATGCAAGAATATTCCCCATTCTCTAATTTGAAGAAGGTCCCAATAGTATATTTATGGGTTTCCAGCCCCCTTGGGGATTTGAAACCTCAGCCGTCAATAAGCCATCCTATAAATTTGAGGTTTCCAAAAATGTTCAGGATATGAAATCTAATTGAAATATTTTTTTTATATAATGTATATTCAAAAAAAACGTTATATTTGAACCATCAATACGATGATTATGAAAAACCTTTACAAAATATTTTTATTTCTCCTGATACTACTATCATCAACAGTAACTTTCTCCCAAACAAACAAAATAAATACACAAAAAAACTCTACATCTCCAAGAACAGAGATTGCACCTATCCTGCTAAGTGCCACTCCCGGCATTGAAGAAATAAGACTTGAATGGAAAGCAATACCCGAAAACGGCAAAACAAATCAAACCCATTTCGGAATTGAAGATGAACATTGGACTATATCCCCTAACCCTTCAGGAGATACTTGGGATATTTATATAGGAAATGCAAGATTTGACGCAAAAGATATGGAAGCAGGCGATGAAATTGCAATTTTTGATGGTGACTTAGTAGTGGGTGTTTTGACCTTAACTGAGGTTCGCACACCGGATAATCAATTGAGTAATCCTTTAATTGCATTCGAATTATTACAGTTTGAACCGGGATATGCTGCCGGAAGTCCTTTCACCTTGAAAGCTTATGATAAAAGCCAACATATTGAATCAATAGGATTTGAATATACATTCAGTAATCCCTGGGGAGATGCATATACAGGTGATGTTTTCCCGTATGGAAATGCAATATATAGCCTTGCTGAATTAGAATTTACAAGCGGTATTTATATACCTGAATTTAACATCTATTATGAAGATGGGACATTGGTAGCCGCCGAAATAGAGGGGACATCTTATGCCGATAAGTTCTTATTTGCCGGACAGGAATATTCATACTATATTACACAGATTTTGGAAAGTGGCATGGAATCCAATCCATCAAAAGTATTATGTGCAATACCGGCGCAACAGCCTTTCGGAGTAATTGATGGTGAAATTACTAATGGTGTTGATCCTCTAAAAGGAGCAATTATTACAATAGAAGGTACTGAATATATAGCTACAACCAATAAATACGGTGAATATTTTATTAAGAATGTAGAACCGGGAGTATATCATATAAAAGCAAATGCTGAAGGATTTAAAACCGAAATACAATATTACAGTGAAGTAATAGCAGGAGAAATAACAAAAGCAAACTTTATATTAACAGGATTACAAACATATCCACTAAAAACCGGTTACCAATTTATATCGTCACGCCTTATTCAGGAAAACCCCGATATGCTTAATGTACTTGAAAATAATCTAAACGATAATCTTAATTTTGTAAGAAACACAGCCGGCCAAACATTGACAAAAATCGGATCGAACTGGGTAAACAATATTGGAGATTGGGTGACAACCGAAGGTTATTTATTTAAAATGAATAATGAGGATGAACTAATAATTACTGGACAGCCCGTTAACCCTCAAACTCAGGTTAATTTATCAGCAGGCTATCAAATGATATCATATTTACAGCTAAGGCCTAATAATGCACTTGAATTGTTTGAGGGAGTATTGGATAATCTTGATTTTGCAAGAAATACCGATGGGGATATGCTAAGGAAAATAGGACCTGAATGGATAAACAGTATAGGTGATATCCAAGCCGGAGAAGCTTTACTCGTAAAAATGCTTGCAAACGATGTTTTAATATATCCGGCTATTTTCAAAACCTGTGGCGATCCCTTTACTGATGCGCGCAACGGGCAAATTTACAATACCGTATTAATAGGTGAACAATGCTGGATGGCCGAAAATCTTAATATAGGTGAGATAATAAACGGTATAGAGGAAATGACAGACAATAGCATAATTGAAAAATATTGCTATAACGATAGCACTTTAAATTGTGATACCTACGGAGGATTATACCAATGGAACGAAATGATGAAATACACAGGCGATACTGCAAGGCAGGGTATATGTCCTGCAGGATGGCATTTGCCTACCGATTATGAATGGAAAATACTCGAAGGTAATGTTGACACCCAATATGGTGTAGGAGATCCCGAATGGGACGAAGAAGGTAAAAGAGGTTATGATGCCGGTTTTAATTTAAAAGCAATAATTGGTTGGACTACTCATGGCAATGGTTCTGATGTTTATGAATTTGCTACAATACCTGGTGGTATGTGGTACAAAAATGAAGGATACCTAAACATAGGTTACAACGCAAGGTTCTGGACTTCTATGGGGTATAATTATAATAAAGCCTGGACTCGAAGCTTCTCACCGGAAAAGAAAACTTTCCGTTACGGTCGGAAAAAGGAAAATGGTTTATCAATACGTTGTCTGAAGGGTATTTACATATATCCACCCTCCTCGCCCGATCCTGAAGATGGAGCTGAAAACCAAAGCATAGAACACGATATTTCATGGTTATGCACCGATCCTGAAGGTAATGCTACTTATGATGTTTATTTTGGAACCGCAGATACTCTTAAATTGGTTTCATTTGGGCAATCTGAAATAACTTACGATCCGGGAACATTGAAACATAACAAGCAATATTTTTGGAAAATTATTGTCCGCAACATTCATGGGAATACTACCGAAGGGCCTCTTTGGACTTTTGTTACAGTAGATGAAGGGCCATGGGAATGCGGCGATCAGTTTTATGATTCACGAAATGGAGAAACTTACAACACTACTTTAATCGGCTGGCAATGCTGGATGGCCGAAAACCTGAATATAGGTAAAATGTTAAACGGTAATGAAGAAATGGCAAACAATAATATAATTGAAAAATATTGCTACGATAACGATCCTGCAAATTGCTATGAATTTGGCGGGTTATACCAATGGTTTGAAATGATGCAATATAATGCTATGCCCGGTACACAAGGTATTTGCCCTGACGATTGGCATATTCCAACTGATGACGAGTGGAAAATATTGGAAGGTACGGTTGATAGCCAATACCCGATTGGCGATCCGATTTGGAATAACAATGGTTCGAGAGGATTTGATGCAGGTTTAAATCTTAAATCAACAATCGGCTGGCGCGATAATGGAAACGGTTCCGACCTTTATGATTTTACAGCGCTTCCTGGAGGGTGGCGTTTAGAAGATGGTAGTTTTGGCAGTCTTCTTAATGGTCAGACTATATTTTGGTTGTCGAGTGATTACTTTCAGGAGGCTTGGTACAGATCATTAAGGTATAGTAATGACAAAGTAAGTAGAGGCTTAGGTTATAAGACTTTTGGTCGATCAGTTCGTTGTTTGAAAGGTAATCAACCACCCCTTGGTTCACCATCCTCTCCCAATCCTATAGATGAATCGGAAAACCAATCCATTGAAAGTTATATTTCCTGGTTATGTTTTAAGCCCAAGGGCGAAGCATTAACTTATGATATTTATTTTGGCACTGATACTACTCCACCTCTATTAGCCTCAGGGCAATCGGAGACAACTTACAATCCGGGGGTATTGGAAAATAGCAAAGAATATTTTTGGAAAATTGTTGCCCACGACTCCAATAACAATTCTTCTGAAGGGCCTCTTTGGAGTTTTATCACCATAGTATCAGGGCCATGGCAATGCGGCGATCAGTGTTTTGATTCACGCAATAGCAAAACTTACAACACTACTTTAATTGGCTGGCAATGCTGGATGGCTGAGAATTTGAATATAGGTATTATGTTAAATCCTCATGAAGAAATGACTAACAATGGAATAATTGAAAAATTTTGCTACTATGATGTTGTTGAAAGTTGTTACGAGTTAGGTGGACTATATAAATGGAACGAAATGATGCAATATACAAACGACACAGCAAGTCAGGGTATCTGTCCTGCCGGATGGCATTTACCTACTGATTATGAATGGAAAATACTTGAAGGTACAGTTGATAGTCAATATCCTGTGGGACACTCAATTTGGGAGCAGGTAGGAGGGAGAGGCCATGATGCAGGTCACCGATTAAAATCAACATGCGGCTGGCGTAGTAATGGAAATGATCTTTATGGTTTTACGGGTCTTCCCGCTGGTTTTCGAAGCACCAATGGTAATTACTACTACATTACTCAGGATGCTATTTTTGGATCTTCTTCTGAGTACGATAATAATAATGCATGGTCTCGGGGTCTGGCCTACAATATCCCCGGAGTTTACCGATATAATAATAAAAGTAAGGGCAACGGTTTTAGTGTTCGATGCTTGAAGGATTTTCCCGGAAAAGGTTCAAAAAATAATATTGATTAATAGTAATTGTTCTACGATTAATATTTCGGAATAATTACCTCTCTCCCAACCCCTCTCCAATCCATACGGACTTCCTTAGGTTGTGGGAGAGGGGAGCGTACTCTCCAAATATTTGCCTATTTATTTATTGCAGTAGAAGCTGTTAAGTTATGCAAACAAAATCATCTCTCATGCAAGAGCCCTCCCCTTCTCTTTTTAGGAGAAGGGGCCGGGGGATGAGGTCGAAGAATAAGATTGAGACTTGTTTATTTTTTAATCCAATCAAAAAAGGGAAATACACCATGTATTTCCCTTTCTCCCCCTCATATCCAAGGATACCATTTTAACAATGCTTATACATAAGCATTTTATTTAATAACCACTTTCTTTACGGTATTAAAATTCTCTCCTATACAACGTACAAAATAAACACCCGGAGTTAGATCACTTAAATCAAATTGAGTTGAATTTTCACTCATTTTGAAATTACGACATGCTTTACCCTGCATATTGGTAATTATTAATTGAATATTACCGGAATGATTATTAATGGAAATATTAAATATTCCTTCGGATGGATTAGGACTGATTGTAATTTCATTCTCCATTTCAATTGTAGATGATTTTTCGAATTTTGCAGAATTTATTAGAGTATATTCCATATCACCTTTCGGGAATGCTTTTCTAGTGTATGCATTTCCATAAGGATTTGCACACGAGAAATTATTAATTACAAATTCTTTCTCAAGGCTTTTATCCCAAACTTTTATTGTCGGTGTCATTCCCACTTTATAAAGATTGCTAAAAACAGGGATAGAATTATCTAATATTGAATCGGATTGAATAACCCCTGCACCGGCAAGAGTTTCTCCAAAATAAACGCCTATTTCATCTCCTATTTCAAATTCACCTTTATCAAAAAAAATAGTCCAGATATCTTGTGATGGATCACCAAATTCAACAATAAAATGTTTTGGTGAAAGCCTGGGTTTACTATTTTTTGACCGTTTTGATGATTTGGTTTCTTCGGCATCTTTAATACAGCGTAGGGATCTTCCCTCTAACTTTGAAACAGCAGTACGTTCCGATCCATCTTCCACATCTTTTAAAGATCTAACAAACACTTTAGTAAGATCCTCGGGATTACGGTCAGATGTATAAAACTTACCCCAAGTTCCTTCATGACCAAAACTTCCACTACCAGTATTCCATGATTGGCCACCCGGAAGAGCCGTAAATCCTCTTGTATCTTGTCCATAATCGGTATTCCAATGGGTGTCGGTTTTCTCTTTTAGATTCTCTCCAACGTCATCACCTCGCCAGTTCCAAGAGTTCGCAGTAATAGTGGTAACAGTTTCTACTTCATTTTCTAAAGTTAACCACTCCGTATCAGTTGGAATATGCCAACCTGATGGGCAAATACCTTGTGTGCCTGATGTTGTAACATATTGCATAATTTCATTCCATTGATATAATCCTCCGTAAACATCACAACTATCTTCTATATCATCATAACAATATTTCTCAATAGTGGAATTGTCAGTTTGATCAGTATCAACATCAATACGAGTACCAACATTAAGGTTTTCCGCCATCCAACACTGATCACCTATTTGTACTGTTAAATAAACTTTATCATCACGGCTATCCGTAAAAGCATCACCACAATTCCAGGGGTAAATTAAGTCTTCTTCAGATTCCCTACTAACTAAATAGCCATCGCCCGGTATGCAATCTCCAATACCATTTACCCAGTTAGGGCCTATTTTACGCAACATATAACCGCGAGAATCTTTTACATAATTTAAATCATCGTCTTTTATTGTTGCAAAAGCTACCTCAGCGTCAAGATCATCAAAAGGAAGATAACTTACGTAAATAATATCATCACAGGTAATAGGTGTCGTAACATCTATTACTTGCCCACTAAGTGTTAAAGTATGAGGTGCATATGATTTTACCAGATAACCCTCGGTAGTTACCCAGTCACCGATATTGTTTACCCAGTTACCTCCTATTTCAACTAACTTCTGACCAAGTGAATTCTTTACATATTCCAGATCACCTAAATAATCATCAAATACAACCTCCATATCTTGATCAGTCATATCAATTCTGGTAGAAACGAAGGTAAAACCAGTAATATAACCAATTTCTTGAGGTATTTCTACAACTTGTGCATAAATAAATTGTGTACTGATTAGGGTCAGTACTAACCCAATTCTTAATAATTTTTTCATTTTAATTTTTTTTGTTAATAATTAATTTATTGAGGTGTTCAAATAATTTCTTATATTGTAAGCCTAAGTTTGATTAAAATCTAATCATTATGAAGTTTAAAGGAGAAAATATTTTGAAGTTCACAAATAGGTTTCCAGATGACTACTCTTGTTTGGCGTATTTATCAGAGCAAAAATGGACTGAAGGTTATAAATGCAAAAAATGTGGGCATAACAAATTTACAATCAGGAAGAAAAATCTTGCAAGGGACTGCAATAGATGCCATCATGTAGAGAGTCCCACAGCCGGTACGCTTTTTCACCGTGTACGGTTTGGAATCAGAAAAGCATTCGGTATTGTGTTTGAAATGAGCGCAACAACAAAAGGCTTATCTTCCTCACAAGTGGCCAAGCGGTATGAAATAAGCAGAACTACTGCCTGGACTTTTATGCATAAAGTGAGAAATGCCATGAAAAGTAGTAAAAATCATCCGATTAGTGGCGATGTTCAGGTTGATGACTTTGTGTTTGGGGGAAAGGAAAGCCTGAAGCAAGGAAGAAGTACTAACAGTAAGAAAAAGAAGATTGTAGGAGCAGTTGAGATTACTGAAGAAGGAAAGGTTAAGCGAGCTTATTTCAAAAAGATATGTGATTATTCATCAAAGTCATTGAGCTGTATTTTTGATAACCATATATCGAAGGAAGCATTTGTTCTGACAGATAAATGGACTGGATATGTTCCTATATCAAAACGTTTCAATATAGAGCAAAAATACTCGGATAAAGGAGGAAGTATGAAGCAGATGCATACTATTATTCATCAGCTAAAATCATGGTTGAGAAGTACTTATTCATGGGTTCATGAGGAACATATTGAGAAATATTTAGACGAATTCAGTTTTAGAATAAATCGCTCTATTTACAAGCAAATGATCTTTCACAACCTGATTTCTCGAATGATAAATTCTCAACCTATTACATATAAAATGATTAAAATAAGTACCTAATTGAACACCTCAATTAATTTATTTGATAAAAATGGCATCATGCTAATCAATAGCATTACATATATATAATGGGGGGATTTTAAACAAATTAATAGCATTATTTGTTTTTTATTTTTCTAATTACTAAACGGAATTATTCCTACACTAATTTTCAAATCTATATAGGATTAATGATATATAATAATCCTTATATTCCCAATTTATCAATTGGTACTCATTTTCCCCGTCTTTGATTTTGTATTCACAAATTCAATCGGTGTCAGACCTATTTGTTTGTTAAAAAGTCTGTAGAAAGACGATTTGGAATTAAAGCCTGATTCCTTTGCTATTCCTTCCACAGTGTACTTTTCCCAAACCAAAGGGTCGGATAATAATATGATCGCATGATTTATTCTATACCCATTAATAAAACTTGTATAATTAATTTCGCACATTTTATTTAAAACAGCCGACAATTCACTCCTGTTTGTTTTCAGCAGTTTTGAAAGTTTTCCAAGACTCAGGTCCTTCTTCCTGTATATTTCTTCTTTCTCAATTAATTCAATAAATTGCGTATAAAGCTTACGTTGTTTTTCAGAAATACAATTATTACCTTCATTGAGTAACTTTCTATGGTGTTTTTCTGCTAACTCCCTGTTTTCCTCGCATAATTTCTTTAAAGCAACTTGCTTTTTCCTGTATAAATTTCCAAAAATTATAAAACCTAAACTCGTAGCAATTAGTAAAATGAAGTATAATTTATTTTTTTCATCTTTTCTTTCTAACTCAAGTTTATACAATTCTAAAACCCTGTCCGTCTCATTTAGTACCGTACTACTTCTATCCTGCCCAATACCGCTATATCTTTCTTCCGGTATTTGTCTTTTGTTACTAAAAGCCAAAAGGCTTAATATAATTACTGAAATCACTATTTTTTTATTCATATTTTCTCTATTTTTTCTTTTAATTGCAGAAAATGAATTTTGTTAGCGCTATTTTTGTAATTTAAAAAGAGTATAAATAAGGAATGCTAATATTAGCGTGTAGATCATCATGTTAAAAGCTTTATAAAACAGAAAAAACTTTCTTCACATCTAATCACATCCCATATATATTAAAGATTTTCAACCCCCTCGAGGGCCAATTCAAAGGGTTTCAAATCCCCAAAGGGCTTGGAAACCCAACGACCCAACGACTATCAGAACCAGTTTTTAACATATTCTTGGCAACTAATGAAATATGAAAACATTTAAGCGCTTTAACGGTTTATAAAAATAAATCTATTTTCCTGACTCTCTTTGTCGTAAGTCTAATCTTGAACGATATATTCTTACTGATTAGGGTCAAAACTAACCCACTTTTAAATAATGTTTTCATTTTAAATTTTTTTGTTAATAATTAATTTATTTGATAATAATGGCATCATGCTAAATAATAGCATTACATATATATAATGGGGGGACTTTAAACACATTAATTGCATTAATTTGTTTTTTATTTTTCTTATAATAAATGGAATTATATCCTACACTATTTTCCAAACCTATGTAGGATAAATGATATATAATAATTCTTGTATTCCCAATTTATCAATTGGTACTCATTTTTCCGATCTTTGAATTCATATTCACAAATTCAATTGGTGTGAAGCCTGTTTGTTTGTTAAAAAGTCTGTAAAAAGACGATTTGGAGTTAAAGCCTGATTCCTTTGCTATACCTTCCACCGAGTACTTATCCCAAACCAATGGGTCGGATAGTAATATGATCGCATGATTTATTCTATACCCATTAATAAGCCTTGTGTAATTTATTTCACTCATTTTATTTATCACAGCCGACAATTCGCTCCTGTTTGTTTTCAGCAGTTTTGCAAGTTTTTCAAGACTCAGCTCCTTCTCCCTGTATATTTCTCCTTTCTCAATTAATTCAATTAATTGCATATAAAGCTTTCGTTGTTTTTTAGAAATACAATTATTACCTTCTTTGAGTAATGCTCTATGGTATATTTCTGCTAACTCCCTGTTTTCCTCGCATAATTTCTTTAAAGCAACTAGCTTTTTCCTGTATAAATTTCCAATAATTATAAAACCAATACTCGTAGCAATTAGTAATATGAAGTATAATTTCTTTTTTTTATCTTTTTTTTCTAACTCAAGTTTATACAATTCTAAAACTCTGTCTTTCTCATTGAGTACCGTACTACTTCTATCCTTCCCAATACTGCTATATCTTTCTTCTGGTATTTGTCTTTTGTTTTCAAAAGCAAATAGGCTTAAGATAATTACTAAAAGCACTATTTTTTTATTCATATTTTCTCTATTTTTTCTATTAATTGCAGAAAATGAATTTTGTTAGTGGTTTTTTTGTAATTTATAAAGCTTACAAATAAGGAATGCTAATATTAGCTTGTAGATCATTATGTTACAAGCTTCAAAAAACAGAAAAAACTTTCTTCACATCTAATCTCATCCTATATATATTAAAGATTTCCAACCCCCTCGAGGGCCAATTCAAAGGGTTTCAAATCCCCAAAGGCCTTGGAAACCTAACGACCCAACGACCATTAGAACCAGTTTTTAATATATTCTTGGCAACTAATGAAATATGAAAACATTTAAGCGCTTTAACGGTTTATAAAAATAAATCTATTTTTCTGACTCTCTTTGTCGTAAGTTTAATTTTGAACGATATATTCCTACTGATTAGGGTCAGTACTAACCCAATTTTTAATAAAGTTTTCATTTATTTTTTTTGTTAATAATTAATTTGTTTGATTAAAATGGCATATTATCCTACATATTAGTATAATATGTTTATGTTGGTGTAATTTTGTTTTTAAACATCTGTTTTCTTTATTGTTTATATCCTATTTATTAGAACATCCTAAAAATCTTTGTAAATCGGTTTCTTAAATATTTGTAATGTCTTTTTATTAAAATAAATTAATATTACTATCCTATATTCACGCATTAATTCTGTTTTTTGCAAAAAGGTAACCCTGTTATATTAGAAATTTTGTAATTTAAAATAAATCTAAATCACAATCACTTATATTAACCAATATATCATTATGTTAAAAGTCGGAATTAAATAATTCTTTTTTGAAATTATGCAAGAGTATAGACATGCAATAAAGATTTTGATTCGAAACAGGCCTATTTTTCAAAAAGAATCTTTTTTATTTGTGCTATTTTGGGAAACCTTAGCCGTCATAAAGGCTAAATAATATTTTGATGTGCTGAGTATTTTAATAATTTGATTGCTTTTATTCCATCTTCTTTAAGTTTTGTTTTGATTTGATAAAACTATAGAAGTTCGTACAACCCGTACGGGTTTAACATGAATAGCCCTGTACGTAGTGCAGGGTAATATGATAATAATAAAAAACCAACCCTGAAAGGGTTTAATACTAACAACAGTCATGAGTACTTATACACAAATTCTTTATCAGATTGTTTTTGCCACAAAAAGTTATGAAGCATGCATGATTGAATCAGGCCGGGAAAAACTCTATAAATATATTTGGGGGATACTAAAAAACAAACAATGCCATTTGTATAGAATAGGAGGAGTTGACGATCATTTACATATTATCACTCATATACATCCAACTATAGCAATAGCTAATTTAATAAAAGATATGAAACTTGCCTCAAGCAGTTTTATAAAATCTCAGAATATTTTTCCTAATTTCAATGGCTGGCAAGATGGTTATGGTGGGTTTACTTATGCAATCTCGGCTAAAGATAAGTTAATTGAATATGTAAAAAACCAGAAAGATCATCACAAAAAAATAAGTTTCCGTGAAGAATATTCCAATTTGCTAAACGAACATGGGATAGAATTTGATGAGAAATATTTATTTTGATTTATTAAATCCCTTTGGGATTATTAATATGGGTTTCATCTTTTTAACCACAGGTTTCACCTGTGGCTATTTACCTTTAACCACTTCGTGGTTTGAAATCCTATGATATATTATTCATTTCTAAAAGGGTTCAGTAATTAAATATACGCTCCTTCTTGATATTTAAGCAAGTGCATTGTATAGACAAAAATTTCCTCAGCACATCAAAATAATATTTAATCGTTATAATTTTTTTAAAAATAATTATGCTTACTAAAAAATTTACTATATTTGCCTTCTCTGAAAAACTAAATACGTTTTAGGAAATGTTTTTTTTATTGAAATAATTATTATAGCAATAGTTTATGCCAATAATATATTTTATGATAGCGGAAACAATGAGCCGGGCAAAGGAAAGCCTATATGGAGCAGCGGAGACCGTATGCCGGACAGCGGAAAGACTATTCGGGATGGCGGAGACCGTATGCCGGACAGAGGAAAGAGCATACGGGATAGCGGAGACCGTATGCCGGACAGAGGAAAGAGCATACGGGATAGCGGAGATCGTATGCCGGACAGAGGAAAGAGCATACGGGATAGCGGAGATCGTATGCCGGAGAGTGGAAAGACTATTCGGGATAGCGGAGACTATATGCCGGAGAGTGGAAAGACTATTCGGGATAGTGAAAACGATAAGCCGGATAAAAAAATAATGAACGGAGCAACGGAAGATTTGAAAATTAGTATGGTTTAAATAAATTATAAACAAATTAAATTTTAAAACAATGAGTAAAATAAAACGAATTTTAAAGAAGTTCAAAGGTACCGATGCCGAAATGCTTGAAGAAGCCCGCATTAAGGCAAACGCATTAAAAATTGATATTGATTTGTTTGCAGCTTTTGATCCCAAATTTACAATTGAATATGTAAATGCATTTGATGCAAAAATTGTAAAAGCCGAGGCTGAGATAGTTGATAATGTTATCAAAGACCAACTTGCGGCAAAAACCGCTACTGTGGAAAATATATTGGATTCGTGCCGCAAAAAGTATCGTTCGGTAAAGTACTTTGTGGGAATAGCTTTTGAAAATAATAAAGCTGTACAAAACGAATTTGGTTTTAACGATTATAATACTTCTCGACGTAGTCAGGTAAAGATGCTTGTATTTATGCGTCAGCTTGGTATTTCGGCAAAGCGTTATCAATCGGAACTAATTGCAGCTGGCATGACCGAAGAAAGTATTAATGAAATTGAAACTCTCAGCAATGATTTGAGTTTATCCAACGAACAACAGGAAGACTTTAAAAAACAACGTGTATTGCTAACACAAAGCCGCATTATTTTATATAATGAAGTCTGGGATTATGTTAGACAGGTAGCTCGAGCAGGTAAAATAATTTTTGAAGACAATCCTGCAAAATATGCTATATATCTTCTATCGGATGAAAACTAAGAAGTGCTTTTATGGAAAAATAGTTTACTTCCCTGACAACTTAAACATAAATGAATCTGTCTATATATTATAGAAATTAAATTGACAATGAAAAAATAAGCCGCTAATATGCGAATAAAAAAAGATGAAAGTGTAAAGGCTAAAGTATGAAGAAAAAAGTGAAATATTTTCTGCAGATAAAGCAGATAAGCTATCAGCGAAAATCTGCGTTATCTGCGGGAAAGTAATTTTAAACAGATGAAACACCCATGGCAAGGCAAATTTGACCAACAGGAGAATGATAAATCATTACATCCATTATTCCTTATATTTTCTTATTTGCCTTATATGGTTTAATTTTTAACAAATATAAACACATGAACAAACAAAGCTTTATAATTTTTTTAATGCTTACGCTTTTTGGTAGTTTTTCTTTTTCTCAAACTATTACAAAGACAATTAAATTTGATATACCCGAAATTATTTCCGAAGACGATGGATTTTCGAGCATACTTTACAAAGATTCTAAAAACTTCGAAAATGAAGGCAAACCAAATATCCCTCATTTCGGTGTTAGTATGTTATTAACGCAAGGACACGAAATCGCCAATGTAAAAATCGTATCGCAAACATATTATCCGGGAGTTGATGGAAGATCAATTAAAGCTGCATCAAGACAATTTCCCTTGTCGAATATACCCGATAAGGATGATTATAAAGTTATTCCAAATAATGAAATATATTCATCAAACATAGCATATCCTGTTAATGCAATTGAAAACATCTCTACTCATTTTCTAGCCGGCCATTCAATCGGATCATTTTCAATTTGCCCGATTAGCTTCATTCCAAAGGCTAAGCATATTGATTTTACGAAAGAAATCGTATTGGAAATTACATTGAAATCAACTTCACGGGCCACTAACGCACAGCAATTATTAAGAAATTCAACACTAATCGAAAATCGAATAAAAAACATAGTTGATAATCCTGAAAAGCTTTCCGATTATTCTTATGATGCTTCTAAGGATAACAGCCAAATGGATATTTTATTAATCACACAAAATAGCTTTGTTGATTCTTTTGAGCCATATCTTGAATTCAAACAATCAACAGGTTTTATATGTGGTATTAAATGCGTTGAAGAAATTTATTCAGAATACACAGGGCAGGATGATCAGGAAAAAATAAGAAATTGTATAATTGATTATTACGAAAATTATGGGATCAGCTACGTAATTCTTGGCGGTGATGGCGACAATGATGGACTTGGCCAGAAAATTATCCCTCACAGAGGATTTTATGGTTTTGAAGGTTTAGAAGACGAATATGACATTCCTGCCGATATGTATTATTCAAACCTCGACGGAAACTGGAATACCGACAATGATGGCAGATGGGGCGAAGTAAATGAAGCCGATCTTTATGCTGAGCTTGGTATAGGAAGAATTTGTGCAGATAATATCTCAAAAGTTGAAAATCATATTAACAAACTTCAGCTTTATCAAAATGCTCCCGTAATTGATGATATTGAAAAAGCATTATTTCTCGGTGAATTATTATTTGTATGGAATGATTCAATATGGGGAGGTGACTATAAGGATGAAGTTGCATACGGAAGCTCAAACAACGGATTCACCACTATTGGTTTATCTGATAATATAAGCTGTAACCGATTTTATGAAAGAGAAAAGAATTGGGAAAAACAAGAGGTTTTCGATGAGGTAAGCAACTATGGTGTAAACCTACGAAATCATCTTGGGGGCTCATACCTTAATTACAATTTAAAAATGTATAACTCTGATTTGACAAGTTCAAACTTTCAAAACAATGGAACTAACCGTGGTTTTATGGTTTCTTATTCACAAGGTTCATATTGTGGTGCTTTCGATAATCGAGGGTTTTCCGGTTATCAAGGCGATTGTTTTGCAGAAACAATTACCTGCATAGAAACTGCCGATGTTGCTACTATTGGAAATTCAAGAGATGGTTGGGCGGATATTTCCGGCACCAATGGGTCCTCACAATATTTCGATCGCCAATTTTTTGATGCAATTTTTGGAGAGGATATCACAGCAATCGGTATAGCTAATGCCGATTCAAAAGAGGATAATGTTCCGTTTCTTGATGATTATATTATGAGATGGTGTTTTTATGAATTGAATTTATTTGGCGACCCTTCAATGGATATTTGGACTGCTGTTCCAACTGATATTATTGCTCAGTATCCTGAAAGTATTCCATTAGGAACAATTCAGGTAGAAGTTCAAACCGACGTTCCTTTTGCAAGAATTGCTCTTTTTCAGGATGAGGTTTTGAAAGGGCGTACTGTAGCCATCGAAAGCGGAGAAGCAATTATTGATTTGTTCTCTCCGATTATTAGTCAGTCAACGGTTTCAATTTCAATAATAGGGCATAATAAAAATCGGCTTCAGGATAATATTGAAGTTACATCCGATACACCTTATATTGTTTTTGATTCAAATGAAATTAATGATATTAATTGTAATGGGAACGGATTACTTGATTACGGTGAAAATGTTTTTCTGTCATTGGGTTTATTTAATGTAGGAAATCAGGCCGGAAGCGGAGTTACAGCCACAATTTCATCCGAGAACCCTTATATAACAATTACCGATAATACCGAATATTATGGAGATTTTGATCCCCAAGAGGTATCATTTATCAATAATGCTTATGCTTTTTTTGTTTCAGCAGATGTGCCTGATGGCGAAGCTATTTTATTTAAAGTTACGGCTGAAAGCGGAGAAACTATATGGGAAACTTATTTTTCAATTATAGCTCATGCACCCATATTGAACTTTGTTGATTTCGAGATTCTCGGCAATGGAAAAATTGATGTGGGTGAAACAACAGAAATTTCAATTAGTATCACCAATGCCGGATCAGCCGATGCCTATAATGTTATCACCGAACTTATCTCAGAAAGTCCATACATAACAATTAACAGCGAACCACAATCGCTCGGAACCATTTCTCCCGACAACTTAGTTGAAACTGTTTTTAATATTACTGCTTCTGAAAATACTCCCCCCGGTCGGATATTTGAGTTGATTGTGGATATTTCCGATTATCTTGGAATCACTTCAAGCAGCGAATTCACAGTATTAGTTGGACAAATACCGGTTTTCATTCTTGATTATGATGGAAACAATACTTCGGCACCTGTCATTAGGGATGCCTTATTTGAATTTGGTATGAATTGTGAGTCGGATACCTTAATGCCGCCCGATTTAAATAAATATTCAGCGGTTTTTGTTTGCCTCGGTATGTCTTTCGTTAATAATCATATATTAACTTCTGCCCAGGGATCAATTCTCGCTGAGTATTTAAATAACGGAGGTAATATTTATATGGAAGGAGGTGATACCTGGTATTATGATCCTCAAACAGCAGTACATCCAATGTTTAATATTGATCCTGAAGCTGATGGTAATGGTGACATTGTTAAAGTTTTAGGGAAAAACGGAACATTCACCCAGGGAATGAGTTTTGATTATATCGGGGATAACAGTTATGTTGATCATATTGATGCAATCTCACCCGCTGTTTTGATTTTTAAAAACCCTAATCCAGATTATGGAATGGCCGTAGCTTATGATGCAGGTGATTATAAAACAATCGGTGCATCCTTCGAGTTTGGAGGCCTTGTCGATGGCGTATCTACAAAACTTGAGCTTATAAGCAAATATATTGACTTCTTCGGTTTTTGGGATTTTAACACCCAAACACAAAATATTGATTTAAATGCAGGCTACCAATTTGTTTCATCAAGAATTGAAACTGAAAACCCTGATATGCTTATTGTATTCCAGGATATTTTAAACGAAAACCTTGATTTTGTCAGAAATTCAAACAGTCAGTCCTTGAAAAAAATTGGGCCTGTGTGGGTAAATGGAATCGGAGATTGGATCACAACTGAAGGTTATTTAATTAAAATGTCTGATGACGAAACATTGACATTAAGCGGAGATGAAGTAAATCCTTTATCTCCAATAAATTTATCGATGGGCTATCAGTTTGTCAGTTTTCTCCCCGAAAATCCAATTGATGCATTGATAGCATTTAGTGGTATTCTAACTAACGATCTGGATTATATCAGAAATTCAAATGGCGAAACCATACGAAAAATCGGGATTACCTGGGTTAATGGAATCGGTAATGCGAAACCTGATGAAGCTTATTTGATTAAAATGTTTGCCGATGATCAATTAATCTATACTATTCCTACCAAAACCACTAAGAGTGCTACTCCTGCAAAAGTAATGAATCACTTTGTTTTTGAAGGTGGTAATGCAGCCGATCCGGTTTATTCAATTTATATTGGCGGTTTAAATATTGGTAATGAAGTTGCTGTTTTTGATGGAGAAAAAATGGTTGGTGCAAACGTCATTGTTTCTGAAAATGTTCTCGAAAACTCAGTTCCCATATTTTCTACTCTAAGCAATAGAAAAGGATTTGAAGCAAACAGCCCAATTTCTCTTATTGTTTGGGACTCACAAAAGCAAATTGAAGTTCCGGCAACTTATACTTTTGATAATGAATATTCAAATTATTACACAAAAAACGTTTTTCCTGAAAATGATGGTGAATTAAGTGTAATAAATATTACAAAAGAAAGCTCTGCTATGATGGAAAATGCAGCAATTGAAGTTAATATTTATCCAAATCCGGCTACCGAAGTGTTGAATATTGTTTCCGATAATACCATCAAAAAAATTAGAATAATGAACCTGATTGGACAAACAATGTTTGATAGCGAAATAAATAGAAATAAAACAGTAATATGTACATCCGCATACAAAACAGGTATTTATATTTTAAGGATTGAAACATCTTATGATTTAGCAATTCAAAAGATCATGATTAAGTAACAATAAAATGCTTATTAAATAATAAACCGAAAACTTACGCCTCAACTTATTACTTTATTATTATGATATGATTCCAAATGATGTTATTAAATTACTAATAATGGGTCCGGTAAAAAAAGAGTTGAAAATGGTTCACGCAAAGCACGCAGATGAATCGCAAAATACGCAAAGCGTTGATTATAAGTATAAATAATTTGCGTTCTTTGCCCTAAAACTTTCCGATCTTTGCGTGAAAATAGTTTTTACAATACACTCAATAATGAAAAATAATCAAATTAATAAAATAATACTTTTAATTTCCTTAACAATGATCTTGTTTTCTTGTGGAAATAAAAACCCGAAAATTGCAATTAAAACAGAATTTGGAGATATTATTATTGAGTTATATCAAGAAAAGGCACCTTGCACGGTATCAAATTTCTTAAAATATATTAAGGAAAATCGTTTTGATGAAGCTACTTTTTACAGGGTTGTAAGAATGGATAATCAGCCTGATAACGAAAATAAAATTGAAGTTATTCAGGGAGGGTTGTTTGAAGACGATCATCCAAAAGCACTTCCTCCCATAAAACATGAATCAACTCAACAAACCGGAATTCTGCATAAAGACGGGATTATTTCAATGGCAAGATATGAACCCGGAACTGCAACAAGTGAATTTTTTATTTGCATTGGTGATCAACCCAGCCTTGATTTTAAAGGTGGAAGAAATTCCGACAAACAAGGTTTCGCTGCTTTTGGAAAAGTGATAGAAGGGATGGAAATTGTAAGAAAAATACAAACGCAAAATGCAGTTGGGCAATACCTTGAACCAAGGATTAAAATTATTTATATGCGAATTATTTGAATTTTATGATAAGTATTACTTACATAAATTCATTGATGATAATGTGGCAGTTGATTCTTTGCTGAGAGCAAATTATGCCGTTGTTGACGTGAATCATAGCAAGGAAAATAAAAACCTTGAACTTTTAAGAAAATTGAAATTTCAAATTATAAGGATTATAATTAATTGAAATTCGGATTTGTTGGAAATTTTGTCCAAATTTCATAATCTTTACTAAGATTTAATAAGGATTTTTCCCAAAGAAGGTTGTAATCAACATTTAGCATAAATTTACTATTCGTATTTGAAACAACCCATGAATTTCTTTTCAATTCCTCTTCAAGCTGATTTGGATTCCAACCCGAATAACCTAGAAAAAACCTGATTTGGTTGGATTTAATGTGGCCTGAAATAATCATTTCTTTGATAATTTGAGTTTCTCCGCCCCAGTATAATCCATCAAATATTTCGTAACTGTTTTCGACGATATTTCCGAGAGTATGGATGTAAAATAAATTGTCGGATTTAACCGGACCACCTAAAAAAATATCTCCCGTAAATTTAGGAAAGTCTTTTACAACTTCATTAAAATTAATATCTAAGGGTTTATTCATTATTACGCCAAATGAACCATCCTCATTATGTTCGGCAAGAAGTATTACAGAGCGACTAAAATAATAATCATTTAATAATGGCTCGGATATTAATATCCTTCCTCTTTTTGGTTTAATATTGTTAGCCCTTATTTCAACTATTTTTTTAAAATCGGTCATCTGTGTAAAAATACTAAATTATTTACAATTATTTGATACTTTTGATTTTTATTTTACAAAAATAATACCATTTTTAAAATGGAAATAAAAGATAAAGGTACAATTTTTTTTTCTTTTAGGAAGCAATATCCTCATTTTGTTTATGAAAAATATACTATAATAAAAGCCAAAAAATCAATTCACTTGAGTTTTGAGTTTAAATTGTCCGATGAAATTGTTTTCAAACCGGAAATAAAAATCTCAATTAGAAACTTCTTTCATGTTGAAGATTTATCTGATTCAGATTTAAACAATTTTGCTTTCCATGTCGGAATGATAGAGTTGATAAGTTATTGGAAAGCTACGTGTTCACCGCAAATTATTGTCCGTCCTAATAAATTGAACGAAGACCAGATCAAATGGTGGAAAAAAGTATATTTTTTTGGTTTGGGAGAATTTTTCTATTTAAATAATATTAAAGTTGATCAGGAAAACTTTGTTGACATTGTTTCAAATTCAGATTTTGAATTAAAACCTGTTTTAATTCCGCTTAAAAATTCAATTATAGTTCCAATCGGTGGTGGAAAGGATTCAATCATAAGTTTGGAAATGTTAAAAAATAAAAAACAAATTTATCCTTTTTTATTAAATCCTATTAAATCAAGCCTAAACACTGTCAAAAAGGCAGGTTTTTCAAAAGACGAATTGATAACTGCATCAAGGTTAATTGATCCTAAGCTTCTTGAGCTAAATAAAAAAGGCTATTTGAATGGCCATACGCCTTTTTCGGCATTATTGGCATTTGTTTCTGTTTTCATTGCAGCTTTATCAGGGGTTAAAAACATTGCTTTATCAAACGAATCAAGTGCTAATGAAGCAACAATAATTAATACAAAAATTAATCATCAATATTCAAAATCAATTGATTTTGAAGCTGATTTTAGAAAATATGTAAGTAAATATATTTCAAAAGATATCAATTATTTTAGTTTTCTCAGGCCTTTAAGCGAATTACAAATAGCAAATTTGTTTTCCGGTTTTCCAAAATATTTTCCTGTTTTTAGAAGTTGTAATGTAGGAAGCCAAAAAGGTATTTGGTGTGGCCAATGCCCCAAATGTCTTTTTACTTTTATCATTTTTTCTCCTTTTATTTCACAAAATGAATTAGTTAATATTTTTGGTAAAAATTTATTTGATGATAAAAATTTATTGACAATTTTTAATCAACTTATTGGAATCGATAAAGAGAAGCCTTTTGAATGCGTTGGAACTACAGAGGAAGTTAACGCAGCTTTAGTGTTGACAATAAATAAGCAAGCTGTGGAAGAATTACCGTTTTTACTTAATTATTATAAAAATTCACCTCAGTACAAAAACTATAAGAATATCGAAATAGAAAAGGTATTAAATAATTTTGATGAAAATAATTATTTAGGAAACGGGTTTTCTAATGTGTTGACCGAAAATTTAGGCCAATGGAAATAAGGAAAATAGGGGAATATGGGAAATAATGAAAAACATGAAAAGCATGGGAAATAAAGGAAAACAAGGAAAGAAACGCTTTATTATTCAAACACTTATATCCATATACCTTTATACCTCTTTACCTTTTTTGCCCACATTTTATTAACTGATTTTTTTTAAAAATACTATTATTTTTTCTACATGAGCAAGACTGTTGAAAATTTCATTATTGAAAATTTCCAAAACAAGAAAGTTTTAATTCTTGGATTTGGACGTGAGGGTAAATCGACATTTAACTTATTACGAAAATTTCTCCCTCAGAAAGAAATATTTATTGCAGATAAAAATGACAAACTTAAGGAAGAATTATGCTTTAATCTTACGGATAAAAATATGTCTCTTATTTTAGGAGAAAATTATCTTGATAGTTTGTCTGATTTTGATTTAATTATTAAATCTCCCGGAATATCATTAAAAGATAAGAACTTAGATATTTCAAAAATTATAGTCACTTCTCAAAGCGATTTATTTTTACAAATGTTTTCGGATCAAATAATTGGAATTAGCGGGACTAAAGGAAAAAGTACTACTGCAAGTTTAATCGAACATATAATTAAACAATGCTCGAAAAATGTTCTTCTCGTGGGAAATATTGGTTTGCCTCCTTTTGAAATTATTTCAGAGATAAACAAAAAGACAAGAATTGTTTTTGAGTTATCATCGCATCAACTTGAGTTTGTACAATCCTCGCCTCATATTGCCATACTTCTAAACTTTTATCAGGAACATCTGGATCATTATAAGAATTTTGCTGATTATAAAAATGCAAAACTTAATATTGCAAAATTTCAAAAAGAAAATGATTTTTTAATTTATAACTCTGATGATAAACAAATTGAAGAGCTAATAAAAGAGAAAAACTTCAAACAAAACATTATTAGATATTCTAAAAAGAATAACCATGAGAAAAATTGTTATATTTCGGAGAATAACATTGTTTATTCAAATTCGCAGGAAGAGGATGTTTTGGTGGATTTAAATCATAGAAGGTTTTTGAGAGGCGAGCATAATATTTCAAATATTCTTGCGGCAGTTTGTGCTTGTAAAATTTTGAAAATTTCTGATGCAGCTATACGAAAAGGCATAGAAAGTTTTAAATCATTGGAGCATCGTTTAGAATATGTTGGTGAATATGGAAATATTCACTTTTATAATGATTCGATTGCAACAATCCCCGAAGCAACAATTGAGGCTGTAAAAACCTTAAAAGATGTTGATACATTGATTTTAGGTGGTTTTGACAGGGGAATAAATTATGAGGATTTAATTTATTTTATAAAAGAAACCAAAATTTCTAACCTGATTTTCCTTGGAGATAGAAGCAATCGTTTGTACGTAGAAATGCAAAAAAACATTCAGGATAAATTATTCTTTACTGTAAAAAGTTTTTCAGAGGCTGCGAAAATCATTCAAACCTATACTAAACCAATGTCAGTTTGCCTTTTATCACCGGCAGCAGCGAGCTATAATTTATTTTCGAATTTTGAAGAAAGAGGTAATGAATTCAAAAAAATGGTGAAAAAACTAAATCAATTTATTATTGTTGATTAACTAATGATAATTGAAACTGTAAAGAAGGATATAAATAACAACCAATTTAAATAGCATATAATGCAAGGTTGTTTATTCATTTTCAATTGATAATATTTTTGATAATCCAGCTTTTATCTCGTCCATTATTAATACTGAAACTTTTCCTAATCGGTTTACAAATCTTTTTTGTGATACAGAACGTACCTGAAAACAATCTGCGGAAGATTTTTTTGCCAGTCCATTTCTTAAATTTGGTTCAATTTTAATCATCCAAGGAGCAATTTCATATCTTTCTTTCCAATCAGTAATCGGAACAATAACTTTTAATGGTAATTTTCCCAATGAATCATCATTAACAATTATCGCAGGACGTATCTTTTGAATTTCCGCACCAACTGTTGGGTCAAGATTTATTAACCAAACCTCACCTTGTTTCATAAAAATCTTCAAAATCAAGATTTGTAAATACTGTAAGTTCGCTATTTAGTTCGTAGTCAGGGAGTAAATCGTTAACGGCTTTTTCCATCTGATTTATATTCTCTTGTTTTCTTAACGAGTGAATAGTTTTTTCAATTATATAAATCCGTTTTTGAAACGGCAGTCGCTGAATCTCTTTTATTATCTCATTTGTTCTCATATCTATTCATTTAATTCTGCAAGACACAAATTTATTGCCACTTTTCATTTATAAAGTTTTAACTTAAATGCTACACAATGTTTGGCAGCTATGGCAGGTGGCTGTTTGCTACTCAACTTATGATGGGTAACTGTTTGATATAATCCATAAATTGAATTCTTAATTAATACCTTTAACAATATTTTCTAATATTTTGTAAAAGTTGTTTATTATGCTACTTTCAGCAGAATTTAATTTTTTTATTTGAGAAACCTTTTCCTTAAATTCATTTTTTTCTATTTTGAGCAATAATAATGGTTTGTTATAAATAGTCTCAAAATCAGATTTCAAAATTTCTACTAACTTATTGAGTGCATTTAATCGTATGTTTGGCTTTGCTAAATTTTTATCTGATAGTAGTTTAATAACTTTTTCTTTCAATTCATCAATATTTATAGATAACTCACTTTTTTCTTGATAAATATCTTTTTGTTTGGCAGTTTTTACTTCAGCTTTCGCTTTTGGAGTTTTTACTTCAGCCTTTGTTTCTGTAATTTTTGTTTCAGCTTTCGGTTTTGGAGCTTTTGACTTAGGAGTTTTCGATTCAACTTTCGGTTTTGAAGTTTTTGCCTTGATTTCTTTTTTAGCTTTTACAACTTTTGCTTTAATTTCCTTTTCAGCCTTTACAACTTTAGCAATGACTTCCTTTTCGGCTTTTAGAACTTCTGCTTTTACACCTTTTGCTTCCGTAATAATAACTTCCCTTTCCTTTTTTGGAATATTATCGATTGGGGCAATAATATCGGGGCTTTTAACTTTTACCGATTTTTTTTCTTTTTTATTATTACTAATAGTTTCTTTACTTTTTCGAGGCCTCAACACTCCATATGAGCCTCTTACAATTTTGCCTCTTTTTGTTTTAATATCACCTTTTCCCATATTAAATAGATTAAATATTAATTTTTTGTAAAAGTAGTTAAAAAAATGTTAATGATCATTTTTTAAAAAATATAATAGAGAAATTTTAATTTTTTTTCTAAAATTATGTTGTAAAAAATATTTAAAAATTTTTTTAAATTCTAAAAGTTAGAAATCTATTTCGGAAAATTTTAATCAAAGCCAGAACTTTATTTGATAATTTTATCTAAAATATTTTTTGCCCCATTTTTATGAACAATAAAATTCATTATTTTTAATTTTATATAATCTTCGTGAAAAAACCTATAACCTTTATTTTCGCCATCAAATGCGCCGCTTCCCGAATCTTTTATTAGAAACCAGTAATCATCATTATATACTTTATATCCGACAATATGAATACAATGATCATCGGTAGTGGTTTTGTTGCTTAATCGGAATTGCCGCGAATCTTCATTAATGAAATCCGAAGGTATGTCGAAAGTGGGAATTATTGAAACTTCGGCATATCTATCGTGGCCGGGCTCGGAAACATCACCGCAAATACTTAGCGAATACCCACTTTCAATGGCATCAATCAAGGTTTTCATATAATCATCTAATGAAATATTATAATAATCGTTACTATGCCACCAATTATCGGCTTCAACTAATTCACCTTTTTGATTGTATGCCAGTTCTTTGGTTGACATAAAACTATAGTAATCGTCAGGATTTATTTTTAAAATATCCGAAAGGAATTCCTTTGGTGTAATTTCTTTTCCATCAAAAATAATCGCTTTTGGTGGTGCGCCCATATAAAAATTCAAAATATCTTTTATTGTTTGAACAACTACTTCTTCATTCCAAGCATTATTAATTTTAATTGATTCAAGATAAGTGTTCATTTCACTAAACATTTTTGAATGGTCGTGAGATTTTTGGTTTTTTAACATTCCTGAATAATCGGAGTAGGGGACAGCACCATATGTTTTCATAATTCGTTTAAGAGCATTCGCTTCTGAGCCTTGGTTAAAATAAACATCACCTCTGTTTTTAACAAAATAAATGGCACGGTCAACATATTCATAATAAGCCGTAAACATTTCAGAAAGCTTTATTTTTACATTAGAAATTCTTTTTGCCTCAGATTCAAAAAAGGAAGTTGTTGCAAAGCTCCAACACGTTCCGGTTGAACCTTGTGAACTTGGTTGTGTATGCCAAAAAGTTGTGTATTCATCAATATCGGTAGGAAAATCATAGTTGCTTAAATCAACAGTAAAATATTCTTTCTGCTTTTTATTTTTATCCGTTTCATTGTAATCGGAAATATTTTTCAGAATAATATTATGGTAATAACCTTGTTTCCTTTCTTTAAAAACACCTTTGTCTTTTAGTTTGTTTTTTTGTGCAATTATTGATGGAGATAAAATACAAACAATAAATAATAGGTAAATTGATTTTTTCATTTTATTTTTTTTTTAATTTAAACATAAAAACCTACGTTACAAAAATAGTATATAATTGAAGATATTGATGACTTCATTTTTGAAAGTAATAGAATGATTATTTCAGGATATTGAGAAAAATTATAATTAGAATCTCGTGCTTAAAAACTCTCTTAGATGCAGATGATCAACACCTTCAATATTTCCTCCCGATGGTTCATCCAAACTAACAACCATCTTTCTATGATTGTCTTTTATTTTTAAAAGGTTACCAAATTCCCTTTCGCGAGTCTTTTCATCGGGGATTAAATAAGCACATTGAATATAAATTTTATTGCCGGATTTTTCCGATACAAAATCAATTTCCTTTTCACCAAGTTTGCCTATTGTTATTTCAAATTCTTGTTCCAAAATATGCCTGAATACAGCGTTTTCTACGAGTTTGTTGATATGCATTGGTTGATACCCAACCCATGCGTTTCTTAAGCCAAGGTCTTCAAAATAATACTTTTCATTGATTTCAAAAATTCTTTTTCCTTGAAGGTCAAAACGCCGGGCCTTGATAAGATAATATGAATCTAAAATGTATGAAATGTAATTTGAAATTATGGAAGCCGAGATTTTCTGTCCCTGTGATTTCAGGAATTTGCTAATACTGGCGGCAGAAAACAAGCAGCCCGTATTATCAGCTAAGTAACGAATCAAGTTCTCAAGAATAGAAACATTCCTTATTTGATGCCTTTTAACAACATCTTTAAACAATACTGTAGAATTAATTGATTTTAAATAATCAAAAACGGCATTATCTTCCAATTGTATGTTTTTTAAATTTGGAAGGCCACCATATTTTAAGTATCGAAACAGGCTTTCATTAGCATTTTTTAATGAATGAAACTCAAGAAATTCAAGAAAACTCAGGCTGTGTACACGGATTTCAATATAACGGCCGCTCAACCTGTCAACTAATTCGCCTGATAAGATTTCTGCATTACTTCCTGTGCACCAGATATCAGTCATGCCTTCATTTAATAAGCTTCGCAGAACTTTTTCAAATTCAAATATTTCCTGTACTTCATCAATAAAAAGATAGGCACGTTTCTTTTTATCTACTTTTTCTGACAAGTAATTCATTAAGTCTTCTGAATTTCTGATAAAATCAAATGCCATCAATTCTTTATCAATGAAGATGATTTGTGCCTCAGGATGAATTTCCTGAATTTTGTCCATAACCATCAACATCATAAAGCTTTTGCCTGTGCGCCTTTGGCCGGTAAAAACTTTTATCAGGTTTTTGTCCATGAAAGTGAGGGCTTTTTGTAAATAATTGGGACGTTTTATATACTCTTTATTTTGTAACAACATTTTATTAGATTAAGTATAATTAATATATAATGCAAATATACAATATTTGTTAACTATACTTTATTTAATATTAAAAAATATTCTAAGAATTAATCGGTTTATGCCCCGATAAATAAAAAGGGTTTAAGCCCTCGAAGTGAAAAAAGCTGGTGAATCTTGTAATTAACTTCATGGTTTATATAAATGAGGGCTTAGATTCTAATTCTCCCTAAAAAATCATTAATCGTTAATTATTCGGGTCTTAGTCCCAGTGATTTTATTAGGGATTTTGACTTAAAAAATTCAATGTACGCTTATGGACAATTGATATATAAAAACGAACACTTTTAATTACTATATTTATTAAAAAAAATTTTGTAACAATCAGATAAACTGATTGTAATATACTTTGGCATAATTTTAGTAAATATAAAAATCAAAACTTAAAAACTTTAAAATTATGAAGACTTTATTAATCCTCTTAACCGCGACTTTAATAATGACTTTTAATTCTCCGGAAACTTCAGGTGATTTCAATATTCAAATTGAAGATGAAACATACATTGACGATATTCCATTTAATACCGAAAATGTATTGTATGATTTTGGTATAAATATTAATCCAGTTTTTCCAAATGATGTATTTGAAATCGAACCTGAAAAATATATTAATGATATTCCTTTTAAAACAAAAGAAATATTTGAAAATTATCTGGAAAGAAAAAGTTATAATTCTGTTTTTCAACTAAAAGAAGAAAATTATATCGACGACATTCCCTTTTGCACAAATGAAATATTAAATAGTATTGAATTATGCAAAAAGTACACACTACCTGAATCAGAAGTTTGTAAAAATTTTACATTTACTTATAAGTAAATAAAGGTACTCATTAATGATTCTCTGCTTTCTCAAATCATTAATTTTGTAATCATTTTTCTAATTAATCAAATTTTGTTATAAAAAGTCCTTGAAAAAGGACTTTTTTTGTACATTGGTTTTTTTTTTAAAATTATGAGTTTTACAGTTTATAAATCATCAGCAGGATCGGGGAAAACATACACTCTCGTTAAAGAATATCTGAAAATTGTTTTGTTAGAACCTTTTAGTTTTAGGAGTATTTTAGCTATTACTTTTACCAATAAGGCTGCCAATGAAATGAAAGATAGGATTATCGGGAATCTGCAATCATTGTCAAAATTGGATATCAACAAAATTGATAAGAAAACAGAAATACTTTTAAATGCACTTACCTCAGAAACTGGCCTAAAACCTGAAATAATCACCCAAAGGGCTACAAAAGTTTTAGAATTAATTCTTCACAATTATTCCGATTTTGCAATTGGAACCATTGATAGCTTTGTTTATAAAATTATTAGAACTTTTGCCTTCGACCTTCATATTCCAATAAATTTCGATATTGAATTGGAAACCGATGAAATTATTTCTCAAACAATTGATATTTTATTAAACAAGGTCGGATCGGATGAAAATCTTACAAGAACTTTGGTTAGGTTCACGGAAGCTAAGACTGAAAACGACCAAAATTGGAATATTGAATTCGATTTAAAAAGTTTTTCAAGTCAGTTGTTTAACGAAAATGCACAATCTCACATTAACAAACTCAAAGAACTTTCGTTAGAGAATTTTAATTCAATTTATCGAAAAATTAATGCCGCAATTAAAGATTTTGAAAACTCAGTTTATACTTGTGCCGTAAAGCCTTATGAATTAATTCTTCAAAAAGCAATCCCTAATAATGCATTTTATCAAGGTGAAAAAGGCATAGCTAAATATTTTGAAAACCTTTATAATAAACAATTTGATAAAATTGTTCCGAATTCCTACGTCAATAAAACAATTAATGAAAATAAATGGTATGCAGGCAAAGCGAATGAATCGGAAATGGCAGCAATTGATAGCGTTAAGGAACAAATACTTTCGGCCTTCAATGATATTTTAGATACACTTTCGGAGCATTTTGATAATTATAAAACATATTTGATTTTAAGTAAAAACATCTTTCCCCTCGCTTTGCTTAACGAGATTGAGAAAGTATTTCATGAACTAAAATCACAAAATAACATTGTACATATTTCGGAATTTAATAAGCGGATATCGGAAATTGTTTTTAACGAACCGGTACCATTTATTTATGAGCGTCTCGGTGAAAAGTACAGGCATTTTATGATTGATGAGTTTCAGGATACTTCTGTTTTGCAATGGCAAAATCTTCTGCCTTTAATTGATAATTCGCTCGCTGAAGGGAATTTTAATATGCTTGTCGGTGATGGGAAACAAGCAATTTATCGTTGGCGAAATGGTGAAGTTGAGCAGTTTGCAAAACTTCCCGAAATTTACAAAAAAGAAAAATATCGCTTTTCAGATGAACGTGAACAAAATTTAATTAGAAACTATAAAGCTGAAATTCTTAATAATAATTTTAGATCGAAAGCAGAAATAGTTAAATTTAATAATGATTTTTTCAATTTCGTTTCCGAGCTTTTACCTGAGAAATTTAATTCGATATATTCCAACCTTGAACAAGATCATTTAAAGGAAAATGCAGGAGGATATGTTCAGTTTAATTTTATTGAAAAAGATAATTCAGAATTTTCATCCGAAGATTTGAATTTTATAAAAATCCATGAAATTATTTTAGAGACGATTGATCATAATTTTACTTTTGAAGATATAGCAATTTTGTGCAGGAATAATTCAGAAGCAAGTCGAGTTGCACGCTATCTTATTGAAAATAAAATTAATGTTATTTCATCAGAATCTTTGCTGTTGTATAAATCGCCGGAAGTCAGTTTTTTGCTGGCTTTTTTGAAATTTATCCTAAAACCTGATGATAAAATTTCCCAAACGGAAATAATAAATTTCTTGTTGCAAAATGAAAAAATAGAAGGTAGCAATCTTAATGCCTACCTTATTAATTTAAAAAATATTTCTGAAAGTATAACTAAAACAGAAGATTACGATAAAAATTTTATTAATTTAATAAAGAAATCCGGCTTTAAAACAAATTTAAATGAATTAAATTTTTTACCGGTTTTTGATTTATGTGAAAAGCTTATTAGAGAATTTTTTGATAAAGAAGATGTCAACCCATATTTGCAATTTTTTCTTGATTCGGTTCTTAAATTTACAACTCAAACAAACACTAATTTATCAGAATTTCTTGAGTGGTGGGAAAAGAATAAAAAATCTTTGTCGCTTGTAATTCCCGAAGGAATCAATGCCGTAAAAATTATGACAATTCATAAAGCAAAGGGCTTGGAATTTCCGGTAGTTATTTTCCCTTTTGCTAATGAAAAATTGAATGTTTCACGAAATTCAATTTGGGTTGATTATCAGGATGAGAATTTACCGGAATTAAAAACAGCTTTGTTTCCGACAAACAAAGATTTGGAAGAAACTAAATATGCTGAATTATATATTGAAGAAAAAAATAAGTCTTTTCTTGATTTATTGAATTTATTATACGTTGTGATGACAAGGCCTTCCGAACGTTTGTACGTTTTGTCACCTTTACCTCCAAAAAACAGCAATAATATTTCATTGCCAATACTGTTTTCAGAATTTTTGAAAAAAACAGGTGATTGGTCAGAAACAGAATCCGTTTATTCTTTTGGCGAGAAAGCTTTTTATTTAAGAAGCAAGGAAAAACATGGAGAAGAAAACTTTAAACTTAATTCATTCATTTCAAACGAATGGAGAAATAAAATGTTGATAAGCAAGTTAGCTCCTGATGTTTGGGATGTCGAATATCCCGAAAAAAATAAACAATGGGGTAATTTGGTTCACAATGTTTTATCTCAAATTTTCACCATTGAGGATGTTGACGAAACCTTGAATTCTTTGCTTCTTAATGGAATCCTTGATAATGAGGAAAAAATTCAATTGTCTAAAATCACAAACCAACTAATTTCAAATCCCGACATTAATCAATATTTTCAAAAAGGCTTAGAAATAAAGAACGAAGTAGAGATACTGCTAACTGATGGAAAATCAATTAGACCAGATAGGCTTGTTTTCAAAGATGATGAACTGATAATTATTGATTATAAAACCGGAAGCCATAAAGAGTCTGATACTAAACAAATTAAAAAATATGGAAATATTCTTTATGATTTGGGATACAAAAATATCAAGAAGGTTTTAATTTACATCAATAATGAAAATTGTGAAATTGTTGAAATTTAATAATATAGCAATTCAAAAATTTAACAATTTTTTTAATTATCCAAATATTATCTGTATTTTATCCGAATATTATATGTATCATACAGTGTTCTTAGATGTTTAATTGTTTGGAAGCATCTGCTTTGTGCAAACTTTTCACCTCAGTTGTTCCTCCACCTTTTAATGTCAAAGCAATAGGTAAGTTAGTTTTCCATTTTCCGCAAGTAAAATCGGGAACATCAACCGAATTTGATCGATTTGCCACCGACCATTCGCTAAGCGGTGCTATTGAACTCCAAAGAGCAGCATCGTAAACATCCTGATCAAGAGGTAAACCGTTTCTAAGACAGTCTATAAGTCGCCAATCCATGATAAAATCCATACCGCCATGGCCACCGACCTTCTTGGCCATCTCACCTACTCGTTTAACAATTTCAGGAGTATATTTTTCTTCTGCTTCTTGCATTTCAGTTTCATCCAAATAGTGGTGTCCAAGAGCAATACGGGCAGGTGAAGGCCATTTGCGAGCCATACCCAGTGTTCCGCTCAAAAGATGAATTCTGGAATATGGACGTGGAGAAGTAACATCATGTTGAATCATAATGCTGCGTCCTTTATAAGTTCTTACAAGAGTTGTATTCATATTTCCACGGTAGGTTTTTCTGGCGAATTCTTTATAAAAATCATCCTGAGCTGCAAGTTCATTAGCTTTATCAGCCATCTGAAAATCCTTTGTTGACACTGATGTCAGATATTCCATTTGATCGCCGCGGTTGATATTCATGGTTTGGCAAATTGGGCCTAAACCGTGAGTAGGGTAGAGGTTACCGTTTCGCATATTTTCGCGCAAACGCCACATATCGGTATATCCATTATCAACTTGTTGATCGTCTTTTGGTTTTGCAAAATTCATACCTATCAAAGTATGAATATATGCAGCTTCGCCGTGAACAATATCACCAAAGTATCCCTGACGAGCCATGTTTAAAGTCATTAGCTCAAAGAAATCATAACAGCAATTTTCTAGCATCATACAATGGCGCTTAGTCTTTTCGCTTGTTTCAACCAATTGCCAGCATTCATCAATAGTTTTGGCAGCCGGAACTTCAACTGCAACATGTTTTCCTTTCTCCATTGCGAAAACTGACATGGGAGTATGTAGGCTCCATGGTGTACAAATATATATCAGATCAATGTCTTCCATTTTACAAAGTTCCTTCCACGAATCTTCACGGCCATAAAATTCTTTGGCTTTTGGTAAACCGAACGAAGAAAGGGTCTTCTGCGATTCTGAAACTCCGGCAATACGTTTATCGCATAAAGCTTTGATTTCAACACCGTCAATATGTGCCATTCTGATTACTGCTCCTTTACCTCTGTTGCCGAGCCCGATAAACCCAATTCTCACAACAGGAAGTTTTGGTGCAGAATAAGCACACATATTAAATTTTTGTTTGTAATTATTTGCCCAAGGAACGGTATTTCTCTTTGAATTACATGCCCATAATCCGGTGGCTAAGATACCTGTTCCCAGCGCTGCAGTTTTTAAAAAATCACGACGATCGCTAATCATAATATTTTTTTATGTTAATATGTTTCTAAATTGATAGTATTTTATGTTTCATACTTTTAATCTTTTAACCAATTTTCCAATCGTTAAACCTTGAACTATAATTGAAAATGCGGCTACTGAATAGGTCAGAAAAACAATAAAATGTCCACTTAGTTCAGGTGTAATAGACAAAGCAAGTGCAAAGGCTAAAGCGCCTCGTAATCCACTCCATGTCATTACGCTTATATATTTTAGGCTATACCATGGTTTACTGAATTTATTATTTCTAACTAAAAATCTTGAAATAAACACAGAAACAAAGCGGCCAATTAAAACTATAAAAATTGCGAAAAAAGCAGCCAAAAAATCAATCGCAACCGGATCAATTAAAAGAATTGCCAAGCCCATCATAACAAAAACCATACTATTGAAAACTTCATCAATTATTTCCCAAAAGATAGTAATTAAGGTTTTTGTATCAAATCCGGCATACTTATGAACCCAGTTTCCAATAGTTAAACCGGCAGAAACCATCGCCAAAGCACCCGAAACCTTGATAGTGTTTGCGATTGCATATCCTCCCGTTGCAACTACCATTGTCATAATCACAGCAGTTTTCGGATCTTTTTTTAACTTCTTAAGAAAAAACAAAGCACTAAAACCAAGCAATAAACCAAACAATATTCCGCCTCCCGCTTCTCTTAAAAACAGCAGACCTGTTTCGTGAATTGAAAAACCTTTTTCGTCGCCCGTAATCAATTGTATGATCGTAACAAACACAACGATTCCAATTCCATCATTAAAAAGAGATTCGCCTTCAATTTTTGTTGAAAGAGTTTTTTTGATATTAAAATTTTTAAATATTGCTAAAACCGCAATTGGATCTGTCGGTGAGATCAAGGCGCCAAATAACAAGCAGTGTAATAAAGGGATGTTCAAACCAATTAATCCAAACGCAAAATATGATAAATAACCGATTATGATAGTTGAAATAATAGTACCGAATACTGCAAAAACAAAAACAGGGACTCTAACTTCATCAAGAGTTTTGATGTCGATATGAACAGCTCCGGCAAACAGCAGAAAGCTTAATAAAATATTCATTAAAAAATCATGGAAATCAAGTTCTTTAAGAATTTGGGGAAGTTTTATAAACAATTCATTATCAAAGTGCCTCACAAATAAAAGTAAAACAGATAGACACATTCCAAGAATCATTAATCCTATTGTTGTTGGGAGTTTAAGGAATTTTATGTTGATAAAAGTCAGAAGAGCAGCAACGGCTAGTAAAATTATAAATGATTCGTACATAAATAAGTTTTTGTAAAAATAGAAAAAATGAATTAAAAATTTTGAATTGCTGGGAAAGTTTTAGCGAACAATAAATTGTGAATAATCGTAAAAATACTTTAAGCATTCACTATAAGACTATTGGGCCAATACATTAGCCTCTTCCGAACGGAATCATTTTTTTATTTGGTTTTTATAAAAAGGTGTATATTTGCTTCAAGTTATGGTGTATTTATTTTTGTTTTTAAAATAAGTCATAATAGGGAATCAGGTGCCTGATTTTTTTCGGAATTCCTGAACAGTTCCCGCTGCTGTAAGCTCTTTAACTTTTTGAACACACCTTGCCACTGTCTCCAAATTACGGGGATGGGAAGGCCTTCAAAAAAGTGAGTAAGTCAGAAGACCTGCCATAATTTAAAATAGTTCAGAGCTTTCGGGTTTAAAAGCTTAGAATAAAATTTAGGGTAAAACCTTATTTATTCGGTTTGTTTCCGTAAAGTTTTGAAGTTTAAAATATTTATTAATTAAACTTTAAAACCGTTTTTATGAAAAAAATACCTTTGTTAAATCCCTCTATTGTAATATTATAACAATATAACTATTAAAAATTAATTTTTAAGTAATGAGGGAAGGCTTACTGTATTTTCTAATTCTTTTAATAACACCTGTGTTTTTGTTTTCTCAGTCAGGAGGCAAAAATAGTATAAATCTTCCTGAATTTGAATTGAAAGAAACCGGCTTGAAAGATTTTTCAACCACTTTAAAAGTTAATCGAATTGATTCGATTGTTTTGAAACAAAATTCTTTATCGTCATTATCAGAAATTTTAATTTCGCAAAGTCCGATTTTCGTAAAAACTTATGGTTCGGGCAGTCTTGCCACCCTTTCATTTAGAGGAACTACAGCAAATCATACAGGTATTTTTTGGAATGGATTTTCAATTGAACCTCCAAATATTGGAATGACTGATCTTTCACTAATTCCGATAGCTTTTTTCGAGTCGATTGAAATTCAGCATGGAGGCTCAAGCTCGCTTTTTGGTAGCGGAAACATTGGCGGAAGCATTCATCTTGAAAATAATAATCATTTCGATTCGGAAAATAAATATAATTTAGCTTTATCATCAGGCAGTTTTGGATCATATTCCGGTAATATCAAAGTTTTATTATCCAAAAAAAATTGGACTTCTTCAAGTGGAATTTTAGTTCGTAAGATGAAAAACAATTTTAGGTTTAAAAATGTTTATGAAAAAAGCGAAAAACAAGAAAATGCTGAATTGTTTCAATATGGAATTTATCATACATATAGTCGTAAAATAAAGAACAACAATCTATTTACGATTGCAGCTTGGTTGCAGTTTTCTGATCGTGAAATTCCAAAAACTCTTACTTCACGCCCAAGCATTGCTTATCAAATTGATAGAGCTTTTCGTACGTATGCCGAGTGGAAAAAGTTTCTTAAAAATGGTTCAGTTTCTGCAAAATCAGCCTACTTTGACGAGTTTTTGCATTTTGTTGACAAAAGCGAAAAATCAGAAAATACAAATATTGATTCAAAGATATTTATGAAGAGTTTTATTTCGGAATTTGATTATAAAAAATCTGTTTTCGAAATAGTAAATATTAACGCCGGAATTTCTTTTAAAACAAAAATAGGCGAAACCGAAAGTTATCATGGATTGAAAAGCCGGAATGAAGCGGCTGTTTTTTTGGCCTCGGTAATTAATTTACAAAAAATTCATTGGTCGGTAGCTTTAAATCTAAGACAAGAATTTATTGAAGAATACGATATTCCATTTACTCATTCAATTGGTTTTGAGGGTAAAATTTGGAAAAATATTTCAGGCCGAATAAACATTTCACGAAATTTCAGGGCACCGACTTTGAACGATAGATTTTGGATTCCAGGAGGTAACGAAAATTTAAAACCCGAAAATAGTTGGAACCAAGAAGCAGGTTTGAATTTTATTTTTCCCTCAAAAAGTAGAAATCATTTTTCTGAATTTTCATTAACAGTATATAATTCAATGATAAATGATTTGATAATGTGGATTCCGAATAATAATTTCTGGTCGGTAAATAATGTACAAAAAGTTTGGGCCAGAGGTATTGAATTCCAAGGTAAAACAAATCTGAAGATAAAGGAGTTTGGTATGATTATTTTAGGAGCATACACTTATTCGAAATCAACAAATAGTAAAAAACTTAGCGAAAGCGACCACTCATATAATAAGCAATTGATTTACACTCCGCTGCATAATTTCTCAATTAGTTTGCAGTTGCTTTATAATAGATGGTCAATTTTTTACGATAAAAATTTTGTTGGAAAAGCATTTACAACAAAAGATAACCTGAACGAAATCCCGTCATATTCAATTTCAAACCTTAGTTTTAATAAAAGTTTTCGGCTTTACGAGAAATTATTGAATTTACAATTTAGAATTAATAATATTTTCGATAAAAACTATCAGGTGATTGAATACAGACCAATGCCCGGAAGATCATTCACATTAAGCATAAATTTAGAAATTTAAAAAATTATTTAAAATGAAAAAAATTGATTCTATATTATTGACATTTTGTTTGTTGCTTATAATAGCATTTCAAGCCTGCAAAAAAAGTAATGAAACAAGCCCTGATTCTCGCGATTTCAGTAACTGCATTTTTGTTTCAAACGAAGGACCTTTTAATTCAGGAACAGGAACAATAAGTGCTAAGAGTTTTGTAAGCGGGAAAGTTGAGCACGAGATTTTTCAACAAGTAAATAGTCGTCCTTTGGGAAATATTGTACAGTCTATTGAAGTTTACAAAGATTTAGCATATATCGTAGTTAACAACATGAATAAAATTGAAGTTGTTGATGCAAAAACTTTTAAATCGCATGCAACAATTAATGATGTCGTTTTACCACGATATTTTTTAGGGATTTCTGATAATAAAGCATATATAACTAGTTGGGATAATGTTGTAGCTGTGATAGACCTCAATTCAAATACTGTTATAAAACAAATTCCTACTGCTACCGGCCCCGAAAAAATGATAAAAGTTAATAACAAAGTTTTTGTTTTAAATCAGGGAGGATTTTCAACTGATAGTATAATTTCAATTATTGATTGTGAATCTGATACAATTTTGGAAAATCTAATTGTTGGTCAGAAACCCTCAGGAATCCGATTAGATAAAAATAATAATCTTTGGGTTTTGTGTTCAGGTTTTGGTTGGAATGGAATGCCGGACGAAAATAATACGCCCGGCAAACTGACATGCTTAGATATTGATAATTATTCAATTCTAAAAGAATTTGTTTTCCCTTCTTATGAAAATCATCCCGAAAAACTTATTATTAATTCGGAAAGAGATTTTTTATTTTACAATTACCCGGGAGGCATATTTCGATTTAATATCAATGATAATGAATTACCGACTACTCCATTTATACAAAGCGAGAACATTTTTTATTCAATTGCATTCGATAAAATTAATAACAGAATTTATGCTTCAGACGCCCTTGATTTTGTGCAAAACGGAAATATTTTTTCTTATAATGCATTAGAAGGAAGTCTATTCGACTCATTCAATGTAGGCATAATACCCGGAAGCATTTATTTTTATTACTAATTATAAAATTCTTAAATTTTATATAAAAATAATTATTTTTATCTTTACCCATTATTAATCTCATAGAGCCATAAAATAATATGAAAGAATTGCGATCAAGCAGAAAAAGAATAGCCTTTGCTTTTACAATAATGCTTGTTATTTTATTTATTGGGATAATGGGTTATATGTTAATTGAAGGCGATAATTTGCTGGATTCTATATATATGACTATTATAACAATTTCAACTGTGGGTTATGGTGAAATTCATGAACTATCAAAGACAGGTAAAATATTTACTATCTTTTTAGTGATTACAAGTTTTGGAACTTACGCTTATGTAGTTTCAATAATTACAACTTATTTTGTTGAAGGGCAGATGAGGTATATAATTCGGGGGTATAGAGTTAAATCAATACAAAAAAAAATGAAAGATCATGTTATAGTTTGTGGTTATGGGCGAAATGGCCAACAAGTAATAAAGGAGTTAATCGCAAATAATTATAAATTTGTGATAATTGACAAGGAACAGGAAGGAAATTTTAGTAAGTTTGATCAGCCGGTTCATTTTATAGAAGGAGATGCTACCGAAGATGAAATATTATTGAAAGCTGCCATACAAAGGGCTGAAGCATTAATCACTACACTGCCTATTGATGCCGATAATCTTTTCGTAGTTTTATCAGCAAGATCATTAAATCCTAAAATTAAAATAGTTAGTCGTGCTTCAAACATTAGTTCTGAAAAAAAATTAAGAGTTGCAGGAGCCGATAATGTGGTTATGCCTGAGCAAGTTGGAGGTGCTCATATGGCTAATCTTATTGCGCGGAGTGATGCTGTTGAATTTCTTGATCGTCTTTCAATTCATGGGGAAGAACCTGTGAATTTCGAGGAGATTGTTTGTGATCATTTATTAGATTCAATTAAAGATAAAACAATATATGAAATTGGTGTTAAAACAAAAACAGGAGTAAATATTGTCGGTTTGAAAACTCCTGAAGGTGAATTTATTTTTAATCCCTCTTCAGATATAATAATTGTTCCAAAATCGAAATTATTTGTACTGGGAACTCAGGAACAGATAAAGAAAATGAAAGAGATTTTAAGTCAAAACCATCTAAAATAAATGGTTTTATAGAAGCAAGTAAGCATTTTTATATTTTCAAAAATCCTTAAATTGTTATATTGATGTATTGTCACAATTCAGTCATTTTTAAATTCACTCATTGTTTTTTCAAGAAAAGGTTTTAGTTGTTTCCTCGAGGGCAGTAGTTGTTCCAATAACAAACAAAATATCACCGATTTTTAATATACTATCTCCATGAGGTATTTTCATTTCATTATTACGTTTGATTAGAATAACTGAAATATTTTGGTGAAAGTGAATTTCTTTTAGATATTTTCCGTTTATTTCGTGCTTAGTAATTTGAATTTCTTCGATATTGAAATTTTCAAATGTTTCAACAAGGGTGTGATAGATGGTGGGTCGAATAATCAGGTTTTCTATGGTTGTTGCAATTATTCTTGTAACGTCTAATGCTTCAACATCTAATTGAATTAATTGTTGCTCAATGGTAAGACTAAGGGTTTTGCTGATAATTTTTTCGTGCTGGAATTCGTTTCTAAGCATCTTGCATATTGAAATATTTTCTTCATCAGAATTAGTTAGTACAACTACATAATTTGTTTTAAGCAACTTAAGGTAGTCAAAAATTTCTTTTTCTTTTCCATCACCGAAAAGGACATTAATTCCCTTTGATTTAATTTCGTTGAAACGCATTATATTATTTTCAATTATGATTGCTGTTTTGCCATGAATTTTCATCCTTCGAGCAAGTAATACGGCAGTACTGCTTCCGCCGACAATTATGGTTTTTTGGCTTGAAAAAATATTTTTCGGATTCAAATTATTATAAATTATTGGTGATGTAAAACAAGTTACTACGGCCATAATTATAAAACACGAGTTAACACCGGGACTGATAACGCCCAAATCCAAACCAATTTGAGAAGCAGCAATTATAAGGCTTAGCCTCGATGCCATTAAAAAACCCCCTGAAATTGCTTTTTTATAACCAAATAGATTAAACCAAAGAAATGATGGAATTAATTTTACGGCAAATAATAAAATTAAAAGAAAAGTAAGAAAAATTGAAAAAGTATTATCGAATTCAAATAAAGAAGTTGTGTCGAAATGTGCTCCAACCATGATAAAAAAGATAGGAATAAAAAAGCCATAACCCATTCCTTCGAGTTTTATCAGAAGCAATGAACGACCTTTATGTAAAAAAATCGAAAGCAATAAACCACTTAAAAAAGCTCCGAGAATCATGATTTCTTCGCCTATATATTGAGCAAGAACAACAAATATTAGTATCAAAAAAATACTCCCTCTTATTGAAATTTGGGAAGCTGCATGCGATAGGTTAAATGACAATCTTTGAAAAATACTTAGCTTTATATATTTGTTTCCCAAATAATAGAAAAGATAAAACAATACAAATAATAATAAAATCAGTAATTGTTTTGGATTGGAACCGTTTTTGATAATAAAAGCTGTAAAAGAAAATAGAATTATACTTACAATATCAGCGATAGCTGCAGCCAGTACAAGCATTTGACCAAAATTGGTATTAATATCTCCACGGTTTTTTAAAACCGGAATGATTATTCCAAGCGAGGTCGTAACCATGATTAACGAAAAATACCAAATATTTTGTATCTCGAAGAATACGGAAAGAAAAAATGCTCCGGAATAGGATAATATCAGAGTCAGAATGAAATAAATTAAACCAACTAAAAAAGGATTATTTAGAAACTTTTTCAAGTTTATTTTTCTACTTGGAAAGGAAGCAACTATTTGGTCAACATCAATTTCAAGGCCTCCAAGAAACATTAAAAACAGAAATCCCGTCAATGCCAAAAAATCCATAATCTGCAAGCTTTCCACTGAAAAAGAGTGAAAAAAAATCTTTCCTATAATAAATCCAACAATTATTTCAACTATAACTGTCGGGATTTTCTCTAAACGCATTATCGACATAAGAGTCGGGATAGCCCATGCTGCTGCAACTACAAGAAAAAGAGGTAAATAATCAAAATCGAAAGAAATATTTAAAAGAATATTCATTGCCAAATTTCATGTTTAATTAACTTAGTAAAAATAGGAATTATTAGTACATATTTGAGATAAATTTTGTGAATGAGATTATTTTTAGCATTTTTGCTGAAAAAATTGAATTGAAGCAAACCTTCCCAAATATTATTTAATTTTCAAAATGAAGCATTTTTTTATTCTACTGTTAATAATATTTTCAATTTCTTTTTCATCAGAAATTCAGGCATCGAAAATTGGCCCAATAAATGATACCACCCGAAGTGTTCGTAAAAATATTGATCAGGAAGTTTCAGATTTAATCAATGTTGAAGAAAAGCATTTCAGTCAACGAATTAATGATTTTTTTGAACCCTTTGTTGAAAAAATGGCCTTGGTTTTATTTTGGGATCCATTCGAGGCGTTGAATATTCGCGACCCATATCTTTATGATAACAAAGGTAATCCGATTCTTGATGAAGAAGGTAATCATAAAAAGCAAGGCATTCCGATTGTTGTATTATGGCTTATTCTTGGTGCAGTTTATTTCACTTTTAAAATGCGGTTTATAAATCTCAGAGGTTTCATGCATGGCATCGAGCTTATTAAAGGAAAATATGATAAACCGGGAGACAAGGGAGAAGTTTCGCATTTTCAGGCATTAACTACTGCTTTATCTGCAACTGTCGGCTTGGGGAATATCGCGAGTGTTGCAATTGCAATTGCAATTGGAGGCCCGGGAGCAACTTTTTGGATGATAGTTGCAGGTTTATTTGGCATGTCTTCGAAATTTGTAGAGTGCACACTCGGTGTAAAATACAGAAAAATTGATAAAAATGGAGTAGTTTCCGGTGGCCCGATGTATTATTTAAGCAAAGCCCTCGCAAAAAGAAAACTTAAGGTTTTAGGCCAAATACTTGCAGTAATTTTTGCATTCTTAATAATGGGTTGTGCCTTTGGTGGCGGAAATATGTTTCAGGCTAATCAGGCTTTTTCGCAACTTGCATTATTTGTACCCTACTTTGAAGACAAAGGTGCATACTTTGGGGTTTTTCTGGCAATTCTTGTGGGCATTGTCATAATTGGTGGAATTAAAAGTATAGGAAGGGTTACCGGAAAAATTGTTCCGATTATGGCATCACTTTACATTCTTACTGCTTTAGTGATTATTATCATGAATATTAGTGAGATGGGAAATGTTATTAAAATGATTTTCGAAGGTGCATTTAATGCTGCTGCCATTAAGGGAGGATTTATTGGAGTTTTAGTTATTGGTTTTCAAAGAGCCTCTTTTTCTAATGAAGCGGGTGTAGGTTCAGCATCAATCGCCCACTCGGCTGTGAAAACCGATGAACCGATTAGCGAAGGTATTGTAGCTCTTCTTGAGCCTTTTATAGATACTGTTGTTATATGTTCGATGACAGCATTTGTAATAATTTTTACGGGTATGCACGAAAATACCGGCGGATTGGAAGGTTCTCAACTGACATCGGCAGCCTTTGGAAGTGTGTTTTCGTGGTTTCCTTATTTGTTGGCTGTTTCAATTTTCTTATTTGCTTTCTCAACAATGATTTCGTGGTCGTATTACGGCTTAAAAGGCTTTGATTATTTATGTGGCGGTTTTTTTGAACGAAAATTTGGTAACAGAATAATAGGAACAAGAATATTTCAATTCATATTTTTAGGCTTTGCCGTTATAGGCGCTTCTTCCTCTCTCAGTTCAGTAATTGATTTTTCGGATATGATGATTTTAAGTATGGCTTTTCCAAATGTTTTAGGGCTTTTTATTTTATCAAACGAAGTTAAAAAAGACTTGAAATCATATATGAGGAGAGTTAAAAGTGGTGAGATTAAGAAACATAAGTGATTGACTATTTTTGATTGACTATTTCATTCAGACAAATAGAAGTGTGTGTTTCGAAATTCATCAGATAGAAATTTTATAAATACTGATGTAACTCATTTTTCCCAAATAGTAACAATTTTTAATTCTTCAAATTTCTTTTAATTATATTTCCAATAAAATTTTGTCAATTAGGTGTAGATTAATAGTCCCAAATCTGAGTATTAATTTTTTAGGCAGCGAACAGAAAAGCAGTGGTATTTAGGTAAACTACTTCGGTAAATATTAAACCAAGAACATCTGAAATCACGATAATATGCGCTATCCGAATTATTTTCGGTAGATGACCATAAATAACCATGGGATGTATGGAAATTAAAATTAGCTAAATAGGTATAATATCCGGCAGGAAGAAGGCGGAAATCATATAAATCAGAACTTTGACCTATCCACCATCCTGTAGTAGATTTAAGATTTTTACCGGCATCGTATCCGCGACATCCCGTATTATTCCAAATAGGGTCTCCAACAGCATATTGGCTGTCGGCATTACCTTCAAGTATTTTCAATTCATCATCAGTCGGAATATGCCATCTATCAGGACAAATTCCCTGAGTGCCGGGTAAATTTGAATATTGCATTAGTTCTTGCCATTGATATAAGGCACCATAATAATTACAATAAATAGGATTATTATCATAGCAATACTTTTCAATTATTCCGTTGTTTGTCATTTCATCATCACTGTTTATTATTTCCCCGACATTGAGGTTTTCTGCCATCCAGCATTGGTCGCCAATTTGTACACTGCTGTAGATTTGTCCGTTTCGCGGATCAGTGAAATGGTCACCACAAATAAATGGATAAATCAGAATGTCATTAGAATTCATTTTTACGAGATATCCATCACCTGGCTGCATATCTCCAATATTATTTACCCAAACAGGGCCAATTTTCCAAAACATTAAACCTTCAGTATTGCGAACAAACTCAAGATTTTCTAAAACATCCTGAAAAGCTTCTTCCGTATCTAAAGTTTGTTTGGATAAATATCCTATTAGCTGATAACCGGTAGATAAAGTTATAGGAGTTTGGGATTCGATTGGCTCACCGAAAATAACTAAATCATCATCTGATAAAACTTTAAACAGATATCCTTCGGTATTTACCCAATCACCAATATTGTTTACCCATGTGGGGCCAATTTTTTGAAGCATTAAACCCTGTGAGTTTCTCACAAATTCAATATTTTCAAGCTTGTTTTGTAGTATGTTTTGGATATCAGGGTTTTCAGTAATTATTCGAGATGAAATAAAACTATAACCTTCTGAAAGTTCAATTTGCTGTTCATTGCTTGCAGAAGTAAAGCTTATTTCTAACATGCTATATTGCCCGTCGCCTTCCGGAAAAACATTTTCTGTCCATGCACCACCATACGGATTAAGATATTGAGCTGTAAATTCTTTTCCTTCAACACATTCACTTGCATCCCAACATTTGAAAGATACAGGGTTTCCGGGATTATATCCACCACATGGATAATCAGGCCCAAAAGCTGGACAAGCATTCTCAAAAACATTATCAGGAGTGCATACTTGAGTTAAATAAAATACTCCAACAATCGTATCTCCATCAAATATAGCAATTTCGTCACCTGCTTCCAGATCAATACCATCTAAAGTAATTCCTTGCAAAAATATAGTCCAGACTATTCCACAATTAACACCTTCAAAATTAAAGTGCATTGCATTTACTTTTATTGATGATATGCTAATGTATATTAAGCAGATTATTATTAAATAGTTTTTGTAATATGTTTTCATAATGTTTATTTTAAAATACAAATAATTTATTACAAGGTACTTTTTACATTTTAGTTTTTCAGGCATCGCACCGAAAAGCCATATTGAAACATATTGCCACCCCAGGTAACAGAGTTATCATTATAGTATAGTTTGTAATTATAAGCAGTATTTAGAAAACAGTGTGTAGAGGTCCAAAAGAAACCGCCTATACCCATAGAGATAAATCCACCAGAATAGTATCTATATCCACCCGGCAAAGCTGAAAATCCATAACTATCAGTTCCATAGCATGCTTCATACCCAAACCACCTTGGGTGGTAATAAGTGTTGCAACTATCACTCAGAGGTGAATTCATTTGCCGGCATGATTTTAACTCATCTCCATGAGGTGAGCCTCCTCCTCCAATATGGTCGATAAGTGCTATCCAATCGTCATTTGTTGATACTCTCCAGCCTGTTGGACATAGACCATTTGTGTCAATAACTGCATACCAGTTATACAATCCAGCATATTTATCTTTCCAACTTATATCATTATCATACCAGGCATAAGCTCCGGTTGTGAGGTTTGACCAATTACTATTGTTTGTTTCATTTGGTATAGGTATGCCGTTTTGATAAGAAGTAGTTTTTAGATTCTCCGCCATCCAGCATTGTGAACCAATTTGTACCGTCTGGTAAATATTGCCGTCAAAATCAGTAACTGTTGGCATACCTGGGCATGGTAAACCATTAGAAATTTCAAAAATAAGAATATCATCGGCAAACATTTTAACAAGATAGCCTTCACCTGGGTTACAATCTCCAATCCCATTAATCCAGTTTGGGCCAATTTTTTGTATAACCCCTCCTTGCGAGTTCCTAATAAAATCAAGATTATCTCCGATAATAGTTTCAAAAGCAATTAAAGCGTTAATGGAAATTTCAGGAAAATAACTTACAAACTGATACCCTGTTTCCAAAGGAATCGGAGTTTCAGGATCAACTAAATCTCCACCGATAACAAACAAATCCTCGTTAAACATTTTTACAAGGTAGCCTTCGTCAACAACCCAATTTCCAATACCATTTACCCAATTTGGGCCAATTTTACGCAACATGTCACCGTCAGAATTCCTGATAAAATCAAGATTGTCATTTAATAACGAAGCCATAACAATTAATATATCCGAATCTTCAGGAATAATATATGAGGATATAAAACTATAACCTTCTGAGATATCAAATAGTTGTTCGTAGGGCGGGGAAGTAAAGGTTATTTCAATTATACTATATTCGCCTTCTCCAGATGGAAAGACATTTTCTGTCCAAGCATCTCCATATGGATCAAAGTACTCAACTGTAAATTCGCGTCCTTCAATTTCTTCACTTGCATCCCAGCATTTATAAAAGACCTCGTTTCCGGGATTATATCCATTATAAATGCTAGTGTAAGCAATAAGCTTATTACCAAAAGCATTTACAGTTGTACAAACCTGATCTAAAATATACATACCAACAATTGTATCTCCATCAAATACAGCTATTTCGTCACCTGCTTCCAGATCAAATCCATTTAGAGTAACCCCTTGCAAATATATTGACCAAAATGGAGGATAACCACAACCTTCATAGATAAAATGCTGTGCATTCAATTTTGTTGATAAAAAGCTAATTGCAACAATACATATTAGTATTAAATAATTTTTGCAATGTGTTTTCACGATGTTTGTTTTTTAAGTCTTCTGTAACATATTTTTTTTAAGCTCGCAATATACAATATAAAAATATTAAAGTCAAGTGATTCCTTGCTTTTTAAAATATAAAATCCCAAATCTTAATTTGTTGTTTGCCTCTTAAGGGGATTTTTGCGATATCATTTTGTGGAAAAACTTGTTGCGTTTAAACCTGAATTATTCTCTATCCTCAATTCGATTTATCCCCGCTTTTGCCTTCTGCCTGATACTTTTTCTGTATTCATCAAAATCCAAAGAAAGACATTTTTTATAATACGATTCTGCTTTCTTGAACTCAAGCATGTTTTCATAAATAAAACCCAGTTGAAGGGCAGAATTGGCTGCAAAATAATATGGGTATTCGCTACCTTTTTTTAGAACATTATCATAATATAAAATTGCTTCATCTGTCTTGGCGAGTTTATGGTATATCCTTGCTTTGCGATACTCACATTCAAGCGAGTCCTTTGTATTTTGAAGGTAATTTGTATCAGGTTCATTAAGTTGATCTAAAGCTTTTTGATAATAACCTCCATCAAACAAAAGCCGTGTTTTTAACAAAACTATATTAGGGATAATATTGCTTTCTGCTTCTTTTTGAGCTTGTTTGTCAGCTCCAACAAATGTTCTTCCACAGGATTTAACTTTTAAAATATTTTCTAAATATTTATTTTTATTTCCTTTGATTAAATAGCTCCATGCAATTTTTCTGTATGCTGATTTAAGATAATTTTTACCCTTGAAATTATTTACATATTTTTCAAAATGTATTATGGCTTCATCATCAAATTTATAAAGTTTCGTTTCGCCTAATAAATAATCAAGATAATCGTAAGGATAATATTCATTGCTTCGGTTGCTTTTTTGAAGTATTGCCATTGCTTTATCATTTTCTCCGTTTTTCATGTATATAGAAGCAAGCGAATAACACAATAAAGGTTCAGTCATATTTGAATCATGGGAAATTGTGTCAAAATAATCTAATAATTCTGAAAGGTGCTCACTATTAGCCTGAAGATTAAGTTGAATAAAACTTAAATAATAAAGAGCCTCAATTTTCAAATGCGAATAATTATCGGAAATTAAGGCTGAATCTAAAACAAATTTTAATTCATTTGCTCCTTGATTTACATTGCCGTCTAACAAGAAAATAGTTGAAACCCATTTGTAATTATCGGGAATACTTCCTATTAGGGCGTGCAACAAGCCTGAACAAAGATAATTGGGATGGAAATCAGGGAATTGTTCTATGTTTTTTTCGATAAGATTAAATGAACGTTTTATTTCAAAAAAGGCAGTGAAATTTTCGCCATAATTTAATTTTGCAAAAGCCGATTGCAAATATATTTCGGCAAGGCAAAAGCGATAATATGGAGATGATTTATCACCTTTTTCGAGAAAGCGAATTCGTGATGATTTGTTTTCTTTAAGTTTTTCAAAGTCAGATTCTTGTTCACCAATAACGACTGTTAAAAAATCAATATAGTTTTCGATCAAATACGGGATTAAATTTGATGGATTTGAGTTTTTCTCAATTTTAATGGCTTTTTCTGCTTGTTTGAATTTTAGATTTATTGTGGCTATGTAAGCACCTTTGCAGTTTTTATTGAAATCATATTGAGAATAAGAGGAATTTACAAGAAAAAATAAAATTACAGATAAAAAAAAAGATTTCACAAAAGACCTGTTTAAGTATTTTTTTATAACATAAGGTATTGGGAAAAATTGTATAAGGGAAATACAGGTATAGGTGTAAGTTATTCAATGGTCATTGGTTGTCTTTCAATGGTCATTTAGTTTTCATTCTGTGGTTATCTCCTATTTCCTTTATTACCCTTATTTCCTTCTACTTTCCACTTATTGCAGTAAACTTTCATTCACTTCATCAGCGATTCCTTGATCTATTAATATTCTACCGCAATATTCACAAACAATAATTTTTTTGTGCATCCGTATATCCAATTGATGTTGAGGAGGGATTTTATTAAAACAGCCTCCACAGGCATCTCTTTCGACCATAACTACAGCTAAACCGTTTCTTGCATTTTTTCTAATCCTTTTATAAGCAATTAAAAGTCTGGATTCAATCGACTGTTGATTTATTTCTGATTTTTTAAGCAATTCATTTTCTTCTTTTTCAGTTTCTTCAACAATATCTTGTAATTCCGATGTTTTTAATTCCAGATCATTTTTCCGTTCATCTAAATTTGTTTGCGATACCTCAATATCAATATTGATTTTCTCAAGAGCGGTGCTAAATTCCTTAATTCTTTTATCGCAAAGCTGCATTTCTAAAGATTGAAACTCAATTTCCTTAGTTAAAGAATCATATTCCCTATTATTCCTGACATTATTTCTTTGTTTTTCGTATTTGTCGATCAATGTCTGGCATTCTTTTTTTAAATTTTCTTTTTCAGCAGTTTGAGTTTTATATTTTTCAACATCACTATTATAATTTGCAAGTCTTGTTTCAAGTCCTACTATTTCATCTTCAAGATCTTGAACCTCGAGTGGGAGTTCTCCGCGAATAATCCTGATTTTATCAACCTGAGAATCTATTTGCTGCAAACTATATAAAACTTTTAAAATATCTTCGATTTTTACTTCCGTTTCATCGGGTTTTTCTTCTGCAACCTTTATGATGGTTTTATTTACGGGAGTTGTTTTCTCTTCAGCATTTTCAGATTTTGGTTCTTCTTTTGTCATATTTTCAATGATTTAAAATTTATTAAGTATAGTAAACTGCATTTGTATTTACTTCTGAAATTTGGAGTGCAAAATTAGGAAATTTTTTAATTAGAATCGAATATAATAAATCTTTTACAAATTGTTCGCTCTCAAAATGCCCTATGTCGGCAATCACAATTTTATTATCGGCTTTAAAAAAATCATGATATTTTATATCTCCGCTAATGAAAACATCAGCATTTGAGGCTATTGCCTTATCTATTAAAAAACTTCCCGATCCTCCGCAGATTGCTATTTTTTTAACATTTTTAGCTATTTTTTTTGAATGCCGCAGACAGTCTGCTTTGCATATTTTTTTAATACGATTTAAAAAAACAGTTTCGTCTTCACTATTTTCCAATTCTCCAATTATACCTGATCCAACATTTGCAAATTCATTTTCAAGCGGATAAATATCATAAGCAACTTCTTCGTAGGGATGAGCATCCAATAGGGCATTTAAAATTTCAGAGGTTTTATGCGTTGGGAAAATTGTTTCTATCCTAATTTCATCTTCAAAATGTAATTCATTTAATTTCCCAACAAAAGGATTTGTATTATCCGAAGCTTGAAACGACCCTTTTCCATCGGAATTGAAACTACAAGAGGAATAATTTCCAATATTTCCGGCACCGGCTTCAAATATTGCGTTGCGGACTTTTTCTGCATGCATGCTTGGGCAAAATGTAACGAGTTTTTGCAATAAACCGCTTTTTGGCGATAATATTTTCAAGTTTTTTAAACCAATTTTTTGAGCCAAAATTGAATTCACTCCATTTATTACATTGTCAATATTTGTGTGAACACTATAAATTGCAATATCATTTTTTATTGCTTTTAATAAAATTCTTTCCACAAATGTATTTCCGCTTAACCTTTTTAATCCTGAAAATATTAGTGGATGGTGAGAAATAATCAAATTGCATTTTTTTTGAATGGCTTCATCGATAATGGATTCGGTTATATCAAGAGTTATTAATGCAGATTTAATAATTTTGTAACATGACCCTAATAATAGACCTGAGTTATCATAAGACTCTTGGAATGAAAGAGGTGCCAGTTCCTCGATACATTTAGTGATTTCTTTTAATTTCATAAGCAAATATTAAATTTATGAAACGACAATGTTATTAAAAAACTTTGTAATTTTAGTGCGTGAATATAGTGAAAATAATATTACTTCCAATTTCATTTTTTTATGGACTAATTATGGCCATAAGAAATTTATTTTTTAATTTAAAAATCCTACGATCCAAACGTTTTAATATTCCAATTATTTCTGTCGGAAATTTATCGTTTGGTGGAACAGGAAAATCTCCGCATATTGAATATTTAATACGTTTGCTTAAGGGCAAGTATTCCCTTGCAACATTAAGCCGGGGTTATGGACGAAAAACTAAAAGATTTATTCTTGCTTCTGAAAATTCAACATCATCAGATATTGGAGATGAATCTCTGCAATATAAAACAAAGTTTAGAGAATCTGTTAAAGTTGCTGTTGACGAAAACCGCAGAAGAGGCATTAAGATTTTGTTTAATAAATTTCCGAAACTTGATGTAATATTACTTGATGACGCATTTCAGCACCGATGGGTTAAATCGGGACTTTCGATTTTATTAACTGATTATCACATGCTTTATTGTGATGATTATCCCCCTCCAAGCGGAACATTACGTGAATTCAGATGTGGATCAAGTAGGGCGGATATTATAATCGTAACAAAAACAACATCTGTTCTTTCACCGATCACGAGAAGGAGAATGACCAATATTATTAAACCCAAGAATTATCAATCATTATATTTTTCTTATATAAAATATCATGATTTACGATCACTGCAAAATGAAGATATAATTCCAAAGTCAAAAAAATTTAGTACGATTTTATTATTCACGGGAATAGCAAATTCATACCCCTTGCAAGATAGATTGAGAAACAAATGCACTGATTTAATTGTAATGGAATATAAAGACCATCATAAATATTCGATAAAAGATATTTCAAAAATTAAAAAGAAATATGATGATATTTATACCAAAAATAAAATAATAATCACGACCGAAAAAGATGCAATGAGGCTTTTGCAGCCGGAATTAATTAAATTTGCAAAAGATTTGCCAATTTATTATTTTCCAATTGAAATTAAATTGCATAAAGATGATGCTAAAAAATTTGATAAACAAATAATTGACTATGTTAAAGAAAATAAAAGAAACAACTGATTTTATAAAAAATAAAACAAACTTTGTTCCTGAGATTGGAATTATTTTAGGTAGCGGATTGGGTGGATTATCAAACGAAATAAAAACCGAATATCATTTACCTTATGAAACTATTCCTAATTTTCCAATTTCAACTGTCGAGGGGCATAAAGGACAATTGATTTTAGGAACTCTTGGAGGTAAAAAGGTTGTCGCAATGCATGGACGTTTTCATTTTTATGAAGGCTATTCGATGGAGGAGATTACATTCCCGATTCGCATAATGAAAATGTTGGGAATAAATATGCTAATTCTTTCAAATGCAAGCGGTGGAATTAATCCAGACTTCGAAGTTGGTGATATAATGTTTATTACCGATCATATTAACCTAATGCCAAATCCTTTGATAGGGAAAAATGAAGACGTGTTTGGTCCTCGTTTTCCGGATATGAGCGATGCATATGATAGAAAAATAATTAGAAAAGCAACAAAGATTGCAAGACATTTTAATATTAAGTATCAAACCGGTGTTTATGCTGCTGCCACGGGCCCAACTTTCGAGACACCTGCTGAGTACAAATACATCAGAATTATTGGGGCCGATGCCGTAGGTATGTCAACAGTTCCTGAAGTAATAGTCGCAAAGCATATGGGATTAACCTGTTTTGCAGTTTCTGTTATTTCAGACCTTGGTATCGAAGGAAAGATTGTTGAAATTTCACATAAAGAGGTCTTGGATGCAGCAAGTTATGTCGAACCTAAAATGACTTTGATAATTAAAGAATTAATATTGACTTTGTAAGAGATTTTAATTTTTGCTTTAATCCGCTTGCGGATTCTCTAAAGACATTAATTTCACCAATTACTACCAGTTTTATATCACTAAAATATATGAAGTTTCTTTATTTAAAGAAATTCGTTTAAAATGGAATTGATTATTAATTTTGCATTTTATTAATGTAGAAATTAATATATTTCTTTATAAAAAATTATGATAATATTTGAAGATGCATATAAATTGGTTGTAAATTCAGCAATCAAAAATGAAAACGAATACGTTGATCTGAATAATTCCTTAAATCGCATTCTTTCGGAAGATGTGATTTCCGATATTAATATGCCTCCTTTCGATAAATCGGCTATGGATGGATATGCTTGCCGCAAGGAGGATATGCACAACGAACTACAAATAATTGAAGTAATCCCTGCCGGAAAAGTTCCAGAGAAAACAATAAAAAAAAATCTTTGTTCTAAGATTATGACGGGAGCAATAGTTCCAGAGGGCGCCGATTGTGTGTTGATAGTTGAACACACCGAAAATATTTCGGAAAATAAAATAAAATTTATCAAAGAATCGAGCAATAATAATATTGCTTATGCTTTAGAGGATGTAAAAAAAGGCGATATTGTTTTAAAAAAAGGAATTAAAATCCAAGCTCAACATATTGCCGTGATGGCAGCAGTTGGATACATTAAGCCCCTTGTTGCAAAGAAAGTTAAGGTAGGAATTATATCAACCGGAAACGAAATTGTTGAGCCACACATAAAACCCGGCATCTCTCAAATCAGAAACAGTAATGCTTATCAACTTATTGCACAGGCAGAACAAGCCGGAGCAATACCCGATTATATTGGAATTGCAAAGGATGATAAAAAATCAAGTTATGAATTGATTGTTAAGGCTTTTTCAAGGAATCAGCTTGTGTTAATTTCAGGAGGTGTTTCAATGGGCGACTTCGATTATATTCCCAAAATTCTTGAAGAATTAAACATTGATATTAAATTTGAAACAATTGCAATTCAACCCGGAAAACCTACAGTTTTTGGAGTAATAGGTAATCAGTTTGTTTTTGGCTTGCCGGGCAATCCGGTTTCATCATTTAATATTTTCGAGCTTTTGGTAAAACCATTTTTAAATAAAATTATGGGAGCAGATTTCAAACCAATAGAAATCAGAATGCCTATAGGAAAAGAATACAATCGCAAGAAATCATTAAGAAAATCTTTTATCCCCGTAAAAATAAGTGATGGAAGTGTCTGGCCTCTTGAATATCATGGTTCGGCACATATTTTTTCGTTTACGGAAGCCGATGGAATAATTTCTATCCCTATAGGAAAAACTTCAATTAAAAAAGGAGAAATTGTTAATGTTAGACAGATATAATCGCAAAATAAATTATTTGCGGATCTCAGTTACCGATCGCTGTAACCTGAGATGTGTTTACTGCATGCCCGAACATGGAATCAAATTGCTTAAACATAGCGATATTTTATCTCTCGAAGAAATCACGGAAATTGCAAAAGTTGCCGTTAAATTTGGTATTGATAAAATTAGAATAACCGGTGGGGAACCTCTTGTCAGGAAAGGAATTGTTAGCCTTGTTTCCAATTTATGGGGTATTGAAGGAATAAAAGATCTTGCTATGACCACAAATGGAATTCTTTTGCATGATTTTGCAGTGAGGTTAAAAGAAGCAGGGCTTCAACGAATTAATATTAGCCTTGATACAATTAATCCGAAAACTTATGAAAAAATAACACGAGGTGGCGATATTTCAAAAGTTTTTAAAGGAATTGAAGCCGCAAAAATAGTTGGCTTAAAACCCATCAAAATAAATTGTGTTGTAATGAATTCTTCGCAAGAGAAAGATGCTGTTGAGGTTAAGGAATATTGCGAAAAGAATGATTTGAAAGTCAGATTTATTCACCAAATGAATCTTACAACCGGTGAATTTTCGGTGGTTGAAGGCGGTGATGGAGGAAATTGCCGGCGTTGCAACAGGCTTAGGCTTACTGCAAACGGGCAAATAAAACCTTGTTTATTTAACGATTTGGGCTATGATGTAAGAAAATTTGGAGCCGAAGAAGCTATTAAACTTGCCGTTGAAAATAAACCTGAATCAGGCACTTATAATCTCAGTGGCGATTTTTATAATATAGGTGGGTAGAATCTATGTTATTTTTTCTTGATGAGCCCGGAATAAAAAGAGTTTAAATGGTTCACGCAAAGCACGCAGACGAATCGCAAAAAACGCAAAGTTTTGATTATAAACATAATTATTTTGTGGTCTTTCTCCTATAACTCCCAGGTCATTGCATGAAATGAGTTTATAGACCGGACTCATTGATTATTGATAACTTTTTATTTTCTTATTGTATCATATTTTAATTTTTGTTTTCATAATATTTGATTTTAGGTTTTATATTTAAATTTTCATTTTAAAGCTTGCAGGCATCAGGTATCCTAATGAATATATATTTTTCCACTAACAGTTGTCTTATCTGTAAATATTCTAACGAAATAATATCCTTTGGTAAGATCAAGATTTATTGTACTTATATCTTTTGAGTATTGTTTTTCAATTATAGCTTGCCCAAGTAAGTTAAATAATTGAATTGTTCCATTACTAAATTCTTTATCAATTATATAAATTTTATTATCATAAACATAAAAACTAATGTTACTATTTTCAAGGCTTTGATCTTCAATTCCCGTTGCGTTATTAAAGTGTAATACAAAACGTTCACGAATTTGTCCTATTTGAATTATGTTAAATGAATATTCTTCAATTTCACGTAAATCAATCAAGCTTCCGGTTTCTTTGTCTTCTAATTTTATTGAAGTTGTTTCGTCAAAGTTCTCCGATTCTATTAATTTAAAATTATAATTACCGGTAGTACTGACATCCAAGCCAACTTTTACTTCAACTTTTTCTGTATTTAAAGGAGGCAAAGCCTGAATTGCAAAATCAACTCCATTATCTTCGACAAGCTTTGTGTATAAAGCAATATTGGGGTGGCCTTTCATCTTTCCAACATCGTATGATGGATCAAGCCCTAATGTCATGTTTTCATTAAAACCAATTGCTGTTGAATTGAACAGCTCATTATTCTCAACAATTAGTTCTATCGAAGGCCATAATTCTTTAGAGTTTTTATAATAATCAACGCTTGAGTGAGCTTGCATACTTTCATTAAAAGCAAGATTACCCCCACCTGATGTTACTTTAACCATAAATGCCTGGCCGGGCTGAATATAATGTTGATCAATCCTTGTGTATTCACCTATTGCAGCATTTGAAATTATTTTATAATCGTTTCTGCTTTCCGAATATTCAGATTGCTCATCCCAAATATATAAAGCTTGGAAGCTGTCGTCAAGTAATTCGCTGTTTTGGGTAAGAAAATTTTGTGTGGAAGAAGCACTACCCGTAATACTAAGAGCGCATGTAAATGGATTTCCTACCAGATTAAATCCCTCACCTTTAGCTTCAGTATAAGTTGTGGCATAATTCAGATCGCTTGTTCTAATAGTTCCCGAAAAATTAAGTACTCCGGTGCCGAGTCTTGATAGACAGTAACCTTGTGCCTGAACAAAAGTTTCATCACCAAAAGATTCCGGTTCTCCGATTGAACCATAGATGATCCAGTAATAAGTATCCTCATCCCAGCGAAAAAACTGATAGTGTCCACTTGTCTGAGCTATTGAATTTGCCGACATCCATGAATTATCGAGTGACTGGCCAGCAACAGGAGAGGAAACATAATGCCACTTGACGCTTTTACCGATTTCATCAACATGCCTTTCGAAACTTACATTGCCAATGGCATCACCTTTAACTATCATTGAACCTGTATTGCTTGCATCAAATTTAATTACTAAGCCGGTATTTCCTGCTTCATTTAGAAAATTACCTTCGACATTTAAAGTACCATAAACGTTAAGGCTTGCATGGTTTTCTATACTTAGATTATTGCATATTGCTTCTGTTTCGCTGCTAATCTGCGGGAAATTCTCTCCAATCGGGGACTCGGGAACCGTTACATTATATTTTGTTGAAGGAACTGTATTATTATGCCAGTTAGTACTGACACTCCAATCGCCTGAAGTACTACCTGACCAGCTTATCGGACCGGGTACTATCATTACTGAATAATCTTCAACTTCACCATAATCGGTTGAACCACATGGGCTGCCGCAGTCGTTATCATCATATTTTACCCTTACCCTCATCCGGGTACTTACTAAGTTTGCATGTGTCGGTACAGCAAATGAACCTTCATAAGTACACAAGCCATTTACTTCAAGGCTTGCAACACAAATGATATTTTCATCATCATCATCAAAATCACCATCTTTGTTCCAGTCGATCCAAACTCCCAGATCATTTTGAAAGTAGCAATTTTCGATTGTTACGGTGATATTTACAGTTTCGCCAATGCCTATGTCTGTTGATTGGGCCGTATAATCGGAGTACTCGTCAGGGTCAGTTCCTGTATTGTCGATTGTTCCCATTTCAACCCCGCTTATATATTCCCATGTGCTAAGTACACTTCCTCCACTTGCTGAACAATAATTAATATCGGTCGAAGAAATATAATCTGTTTTAGTTTCCGAATCATTCCCCTGGGCGTTTTCGGCATAAAGGGTAACTGTGTAGTCATCGATGGCATCGAAGCGTACCTGTGGATTTTGCGATGAGGAAGATGTACCTTCCATATAAGTAACCGTGGCAGGGTCGAAAGTCCATAACCAAGCGGTAGGTGAACCGGTTGAGAAGTCGGAAAATATTACTGTCTCCAAAATTGTAGGAGAGGGATTATTTACCGAAAATTCGGCTACCGGCGGGGCAGGAGGCAATTCTGTTTCCCATGCCCCACGGCCGTATGTTCCTGCCCTCAACCGACTTTGAGCCGGATTGGCTGACATATAAAAAATTTCCAGATCGGTAACTACTACATTGGGAAGATTGGTACTATAACTTACCCAATCGGCACTACCAACTTTCTGATAAACCCCCACATCGGTAGCAGCATACAGCTCGGTGGCCATAGTGTTTTGCAAGTTTTCAACTACATTTAAAACGGGCACGTTGGGCAAACCTGCCGAGATATTTGTCCAGATTGAACCACCATTGGTTGTTTCGTAAACACAATCGCTGTTATAATTGCCCATGCACACCCACACTCTGTTTGCATCTGCATTACTAACGGTAAGACTTGTTATGTAAGACGTGCTTACCGGAAGGCTGCCTGTAATGTCGGCCCAGTCTGTACCTCCATTTGTTGTTCTTCGTAGCACATCTTTCTCGCCAGCATAAATATAATCAGAGTTCGCGGGAGCTACATCAATTGACCATAAATCATTGCCGCCGAAAAGCCCAATTCTTATCCATGATGTCCCTCGGTTGGTCGATTTCCAAACTTCATCATCCGGAGCAAAATAAATAGTATTGTGGGCATTTGGATCAATTACCAAAGGTGTAACCCAGGCCCCCCACGGCAAACTGCCCGAAATGTAGGTGCTACTGGACCAATGGTCAGTTGTCCTGTACAGCGACCCATATTGTTTTGTTGCATACTGTACCCATTCGGTGGTATAATCAATAGCGCAATCCATTCCATCTGCACCCAGTACATCGGTCCATGTGCCTGTAAGCTGTGCCTTTGTCCCATTGTCTTGCAGGCCACCAATCATTTCGTTCGACATAGTTTGGGCTATTGCAATCCTGTAATACTGGCTTATAACTAAACCATTGCTTAAGTCGCTCCAATTTGCACCCCCGTTTGAAGTTTTGTAGATACCCCCATCGTTTCCCTCAAAAAGTACAGAAGTTCCATTCTGAAAGGCCAGGCAATGTTTATCGGCATGAACTGTTTCAACAGTAGCACCACAGGTTGTTTCCCAATGATTTACTATTGAGAAAGAGCTTGCCCCGTCGGTTGACTTCCATGTATTGATCCCTCCAACATAAACAACTTCAGCATCGTTAGGATCGGCAGCTATTGCAAGATCGTAATTGCCTTGCCCACCTATTGTGGCACCAGGAGAACAATTTGAGTGCAAGAGGTTTTGATTTCCATTGCCTACGACTGGTTCTTCGTATATCTCTGTAAAACTTGAGCCTCCGTTTATTGATCGCCAAACGTTTTTCAAACCACGTTCGAAATTGACCACAACAGCATAAACCCTGTCGGCATCATTGGGACTTACGGCCAGTTCGGTACGGTAGCCACCCACTACATCCAACACTTTGGTGAAGGAAGAACCACTGTTTGTGCTGAGCCATATTTCGCCTCCGGTGCGGGTTGCAGCATAAATAGTGGCACTGTTGCTTGTGTTAAATTCTATGTCCACAAAATCTTCTGTACTGATTTTTGTCCAGTCGGTACCGGAATTAGTAGTTTTGTAAAGGCCATCGGAGGTAGCGGCATACAGTATATTATTGTCAGATGGGTCTAACAGGATGCGGTTGGTTGTTTCTTTATCGCTTGCCGAAAAACTTAATCCGGTAGCATCCCAGGTCGATCCTCCGTCTGTCGATTTCAGTACACCAATGCTGTGGTTGTCGGCGGTATGTCCGGCAGGGATTCCATCAATAGTTCCCAGGTCGCGGTCACCGGTGGCGATATATAGTATATCGGTGGCTGGTGTTATACCTGCGATTACTACCACATCGCTTACGCCCAGTACCGTATTGTTATCGGTGAGAGGAGTCCAGTTTGTAGCTGCATCAGTGGTTTTCCACAAGCCTCCCGATGGTGACCCCACATAAAACGTATTATTATCATCTGGTCTGAAACCAATACAGTTTATGCGGCCAATACCCGAGTAACCTCCACTTGAATTATTAGGCCCCATGCTGGACCAATCACTATTGTCCGACTTTGCCCCAGCCTGCAGTTTGACCATTTCGCGAATTTCGGCTGCCGTAATTTTTGGGAATTCTCCCGTAGTAGGATCAATTCTTTGTTGCCAGAACCACTCCCATCGCTTGAAAATTTTGTAGCCTTTTGCCTTGATTTTTTCACCATTTTTATAATAGTATCCATTTTTAACATTATAGGGCTCCCAATAATCGTAGAAAGCTTGCTGAATTTCGAAGAAAGTAAAATTTTCACCATTTTTTATTTTTTCTGCAGGTAGATTTGCCGTCCATGATTGTGACCATAAAATAATTGATAGATGAAATAGAAATATGAACAATCCTGTTTTTTGTATTTGTTTTATCATTGTTTTAAATTTATTAATTATTAAAATATTCAATTTGTGTCATTTCGGCTTTTAAGAGAGCTATCGCCCATACCTTCTTCAACCTGAAAGGCCTTTATAACAATGTCCATTTTGAAATTACTGATGATTGTTTGAAGTTTCATAATTTCATTTATTTAAGGTTAAATGATTTTTTTGTTTTTATTTTATCAGAATCAATTTTTATACAATATTTACCTTCAGGCTGTTCAAGTGTGATAACTTCAAAAAAACTATCAGTAAGTTTTTCTCTAAAAACTGTATTTCCACGTGAATTGGTAATAACCAATTTTCCACTTTGCAGTATTTGATCAAAATGAACATAAACAGTTTTTTGTTTTACTAATAGAATAAATGAATTCATTACTTAAAACTTTTATTTATTTTGATATAAAAAATCTGTGTAAATGTACTTCCTGACATCTTGTGAAAGCAATTAATTATCGGGAGAAAAAGTGGACAAAGGGTGAAAAAAAAGTAGATAAAAAGTAGATATTCGATTAGAAAAAATATATTATTCGATTGTTATTTAGATACATTTGTAATTTGGGTGTTTTTTAATAAAATATTATAATTTTAAAACAAAGTAGATTTTGTAATTTTAAACCTAATTATGAAAATAAAACATAAATCTTATTGAAATGAAACTCGCATTATTAGTAACTATAATTATTCTATTTATTTTTCCAATAAAAGCTCAAGAATCAGAAATCGACAGCCTGTTGCAAATAGTAACTTCAGTTGATGAACAGGGAAAATCAGAAATCTATAATAGAATTGCAAGATTATATTATTACAATAATCCGCAAAAAACCATTGATTATGCTGAAAAAGCACTACTGCTTGCTGAAGAATTTAATAATGAAGAAGAAAAACATTCGGCTTGCGTTCATATAGGGGTAGGGTATGTTATCCTGGGAAATAATATTAAAGCGATAGAATATCATTTACAAGCTCTTAACATAGCAAGAGAATTAAAGGACAAAGAAAATATGGCGATGGTTTATAATGAACTTGGGCTTGATTATGAATACTCTACAAATTCTGAAAAAGCCCTTGAGTATTTTCTTAAATCTTTAAATATTTACGAGGAATTGCAAGTTGAGAATAATACAATTAAAAACAAAAAAAGGATAGCCTCTGTGATGAACAATATCGGAATATTATATGATAAATTAGGCAATTTCGACAAAGCACTGGAATACTTTTTTAAAGACTTTGAAATAAGTAAACAAATTGATGATAATGAGGGTATTGCAATGGTGTTGGTTAACATTGGAGTTGTTTTTGAAGAAAAAGGTGAAAATGAAAAGGCACTTGAATATTATAAACAGTCATATGATATATGCGAAAAATTTGGATATCCAGAACACACAGGGGCAACCTTAGCAAATATAGGTCTTGTATATTTTAAAATGAAAAAGTATAATACTGCTCTTGAATATTTATCAAATGCCCTAATTATTTTAAAAAATATTGATGACAAAAGAAATATCTTAAATGCGATGAACAATATTGCCGGTATTTATTTGGAAATTGGTGAAAAACAAAAGGCATACCGGTATTTGACAGATGCTTTAGAAATAGGTAAAGAAGTTGATGCAATAAATATTTTGAATAATACTTATCGGTTATTATCATCGTATTATTATGAAAATAAGGAATATAAAAAGGCTTATGAAACACAAAAAGAGTATTTGAAGCAAAAAGACTCATTGAATAGTTTTGAAATGGCTGCTAAAATTGTTAAAATACAAACGGGGTATGAAATTGAGAAAAAGGAAAAAGAAATTGAAATACTTACAAGAGATAATGAAATACAAAGCTTGAAAATAAAACGAAAATCAACTCAGGTTTATATTCTGGTTATTATTGTAGTACTCATAATTCTTTTGCTTTTTATTATCTTTTTGATCTTCAACAGAAGACAGTTAAAGCAAAAGCACTATAAAATAGATTTGGAAAAAAGCAAACTATTGGAAATTAAACTTCAAGAGGAAAATGCATATCAAAGCAAACAACTAACTACTCACGCTTTAAATATGCTTCAAAAAAACAAACTTCTTCAGGAAATGGAAAGCGAACTAAAAACATTTGCACCTAAAACCGATGATAATTTAAAGAAAAAGTTGAATAATATAAGAAGGCAAATAAAAAGAAATATGAATACGGAAAAGGATTGGCACTTATTTAAATTATATTTTGAGGAAGTAAACAAGAATTTCTTCAATATCCTTCAAAAGAGTTATGATGATTTAACAACGGGCGATCAGAGATTAGCTGCATTAATTAAACTAAATTTGAATATAAAAGAAGCTGCTGCTGTTTTAAATATCTCACCTGAAAGTGTGAAGAAAGCAAGATACCGCCTTCGAAAAAAATTTGGGCTAAACAACAGAGAAAATTTAACTGACTTTCTAAATAAAATTTAATTACCGCCACTCTCAAACTGATTGGCGGATTGATGGCTTATGCAACCGTAACAAACAATCACGAGTTGCGTAATTTCATCCGGTAAACACGACCTAAATCACTAACGCGATAATATCCTTTACGATAAGGCTCTACTTGTTTACAATACCGTTCAACCTCTTGCTACCGAACTTGCCGTTTATCTAATTGGCGAAGAAGATATCCTGGCAGTTGATACTCTGCTGAAAAAATATGAACCGGCAATACCCGAAAAACGTGCCGCAACCTCCGAAACCAAAGCGGCTACCGAAGCATTAAAGCAAACATTTAAAGACACAAGTTTCTTATTGAAAGACAAGCTTGATAATCTGATGTTGATCTTTCAAGCCGGTAATCCCGATTTCTATAATGCTTATGTTAATTCACGCATTATTATTGACCTTGGAAAACGACACAAAAGCAACAAAACCATTATCTCAGGTATTATTGAAAAAGGCGATGAAGTTATTATAGATGTAGAAATGGAAATCGAAAATAATAACTAATAATCCGGGTAAACGTATATTTAAATGCCTCAATATTAATCCTGATAGGTTCTTGCAACTTATCGGGATTGTGCTTTTTATAAGAAATTTGGAACATGTTTTTGAGTTTTTTTTAATCAAAGGCCTTTTTCTAAATCTTATGCTTACCCGCTCTTGCGTTGGTTATTCAATCAGTTGTCCGACTTGATTCACTACTTTATATTCCATTTTTTCAAATTCGTTAAAATGTGCTTTCCCGCATTTGATTTTTAATTGTTCTGAACTACTTAATTTTAACAAATCAACTTGTGGTGTTCCCGTGTCTTTTGTTTCAGCTACAAAGTATATTTTCTTGTCATCTTCAAAAACTACTGCCCAATCAGGATTATAATTCCCTATTGGTGTAGGTATTTTAAACCAATTTGGAAGCTTGAAATAGAATTTAATCTGGTCGCTTGTTTCACAATCGTTGGCAAATTTGCTTTCAACATTTGAATCCAATGGAATCAATTCTTCATATATGGTTTTTGAAGAATCTGACACATTAAAAGTATAATCATTCAAATAAACTTCTATTTCTTGTGCCTCAAATAAAGTCATTTCATATTCAGAATCTCCTATTTGTTGGTATTTAATTCCATCAATCATTATATCGTACAAACTCCGTTTTATGGCTTGGGCCGATAAGTCTAAAAACAGTTGCGGATTGGTTAAAATATCCCCAATTCTACCTGATTTGCTCAATATTTCCTGAATGGTCGAACGTGTTAATTCTGTTTTGCTTTGAATATAGCCGAGAACATCAGGGATTTTCCAGGAGTAGCCGCCATAAGACTCCACCTTATCACCTACATACATCGTATCAAGCCCTGCATCTGTCATATTTATTGAAACTTTGGTTGAACGAATTGAAGGCGCTTTTATCTCCGGTAAATCTTTTATTGCTTTTGAAGCAGAGACAATCAAATCCTGTGTGTCATAATCTACACGATACGTTGTTTTCTTTCTGAGTTGTTCCCAAATCTCCAAAAATTTAGTATCTGCTTCAAATCCTTTTCTGTATTTGATTGCTGTACGCTCTCTTATATTTTTAATCCTTCCTGTAAATTCTACTCCACAATCTTCTTCAATTTCTTTTTGCAGGGTTTTTGCAAAATCGTCATAGGCTTCATTTGCTACAACCGTCAATCGGTTAATATTTTGGTCGTAAGTTCGTTTTCCTGTTTGATCAACAGCCAAACGCAAACCCCTGCCAATTTCCTGACGCTTTTTAATATCCGATTTTGTTTCGTTTAACGTACAAATTTGAAAAACATTAGGATTATCCCAACCCTCACGCAATGCCGAATGAGAAAAGATAAAGCGCAAAGAATTATCAATGTTTAATAATTCTTCTTTGTCTTTCATTATCAAATTAAAAGTGTCGGCTGAATCCTGACTGTTTAAAGAAGCAGAAGTTTCTTTTGTGTCTTTCCATTTTCCTTTTTTATCTTGCGAGAAATATCCGTTATGAACTTCATTTAATAAAAATTTGTCTAATTCATTAAAAACAGGTTTTGAAATATATTCTTTGTAAATTTCTTCAAACCACTGAGCAAATTTTCCTTTAATCGGATTTCCTGCTCCATCATATTTACGATAGTTAGCAACTTTATCAATAAAGAACAGAGACAATACTTTAATTCCTTTTTTATTCAAACGTTTTTCTTTCTTCAAATGTTCTTCAATGGTTTTGCGGATTTGCATTTTCATTATCTCATCTGTCAATCCGCCTTGTGTATCGCCTTTGTATAAAATATTTCCGTTTGAAAGTGAAATACAATTGTTCACTGCATCAATTTCTTCTACAATATATCCGTCTGAATAAATCTCTCTTTCGTTGGATAGTTTGTACAAATCATCACCAACTTTTACACTTACTTTTTTCATTTTAACACCGCCTTTATCATTGCTGTTTATAAAAACCTTGGCTGTTACTTTGGTTTTTGCAGCAGTTATTGATTCAACTGATACATAAGCATCATTGTATGCGTTTTCCTCAATAATAGAATCAACTTCAATTTGTTTTACCAAACCTAAATCGTAAGCCTTCACAGGATTTAAACTATATGTCAAATTATAACGATTTCGGTGTGTTGCGGAATAACGAAGTGTGCAAAGTCCATTCAAATTGTTTATTGCATCAATTCTTTTTTCAGTTTCCATATTTTGTGGTTCGTCCACAATTACAAACGGATTAGTTGCCTGAATAAACTCAATCGGTTTTTGTCCGTTAAGTTTGTCGTTTGGTTTATTGATTATGTTTTCATCTTTGGCAAAGGAATCAATATTGATTACCAGAACTTCAATTGTATTGGTTGTGGCAAAACCTCTTAATGTTGAAACTTTGCTGCTGTCGTAAACCTGAAAATTGATTGGTGTATTATCATAAAGGTTTTGAAAATGTTCGTGTGTAATTTCAAGATTTTTCAGAACTCCTTCACGAATAGCAACAGATGGAACGACAATAACAAACTTTTTAAAACCGTAAAGTTCGTTTAGCTCATAAATGCTTCTTAAATAAACATAGGTTTTACCTGTTCCCGTTTCCATTTCAACGGAAAAGTGCATTCCGTCTAATTTAGTTGATTTTTCAACCTCATTCATTTCTTGTATGCTTTGCAGGTTGCTTAAAATTTGTTCTTCAGATAAAACAAGATTGTTCCCAACCCCATTTATCAGGTTAAATGTGCCTTTCTCTTTAAGGTCATATTCCATTATGGAATCTTCCATAGGCTGTCCTTCAAATAAACCTGTAATTGATTTAATTGCGTCTTGTTGGAATTGAAGATTGGATTCAAACGTTAATTTCATTTTTTCAGCCTTTTAATGTCTCGTTCTAACTCTTTAAAACTTTGTTCTTTTTCAACCTGTTTTTGCTCAACTTTATATTTCTCGAATGCTTCGGTTGATTTTTCAAGTGCTTGTTGATGTGAAATTTTTCCTGCATGAGATAACAGCGATCGTTTGTTCATTTTTAGAATTATATCCAATTGCTCAATCCAATCTTTCATATACATGGGTGTATGTTGCTGCGCCATTGTTTCGGCAAATGCCAGATATTGTTCAACCAGCAATCCTAAAAGTTTCATTTCTTCTTCATTCAGATAATTTTTGGCTATGCTTATATCAGATTTTTTGATATTTACCGTGTTCTTTTTATCATACGATTGCATTCCTAATAACGGCAGTGAAGCATCGACTCTATGAAAAATCAGTTCAGCCGCTGTTTTTTGACTGATTGCCCAAAGTAATTTATTCTGAACAGTTTTAAAAAATTTGATGGTTTTTTCTGTTTTGGGATCGTAATCAATGCTTGTGGCATAAATGTCTTTTATTTTTTGGTAAAAAAATCGTTCAGAAAGGCGAATTTCACGGATTCTATCTTGCAGTTCATTAAAATAATTCATGGAATTGCCTGATTTAAACCGTTCATCATTTAAGGCAAAGCCTTTAACTATATATTCTTTTAGTCTTTGTGTTGCCCAAATACGAAACTGCGTGCCTTGTAATGATTTTACACGGTAGCCAACTGAAATAATTACATCAAGATTATAGAAATTGGTATTATATGATTTACCATCTTGAGCAGTTGTTCGGAAATTCCGAACAACTGAATTTTCAAGCAACTCACCTTCTTCAAAAATGTGTTTAATATGCTCACTTATTGTTGCTTTTGACTTATTAAATAATTCGCATAATTGTGACTGCGTAAGCCAGACAGTATCCTGCTCCAGACGAACATCAATTTTTAATGAGCCTTGTTCGTTTTGATATATTATTATTTCACCCTTATTATCCATAATATCCCTTATATAGTTTTAAATTCAATCTCAGCATCTTTCATTTGCAGAGAAGTATTGGTCTTCAGTTGGTCGTTGCCTTTAAATAATCTGTCCAGCGCAATAACTTTTTGCGGATTCTCTTTGATAACTGCATCAACAATGCTTTGGCTCGCTTTTTCAAGCATAAAAATCAGTTCATTGTCGTTTACACAATAGTAATTTTCTTTGTGTTTTAATTTGCTGTTTAAGTCCTTGCCACTTTTTAGCAAGAGTTCATAAACCATATTTTCGATAGTGGCGTTTTCTGATACAGGGTCAACAAATAGTTTCATTTGTTCCTCTAATGCTTCGACACGTTCAGCAACAGCTTTGGCATCTTTGCCTTTTATTTGTTGCCATTGTTTGAAATTGCTGTCGGAGAGTTTAAGGACTTTGAAGCCTAAATCAATATTAACTTCTTCTTTTTCAGGTTCAAAGTCGAATTGTCCTTTTTTCTTTTCCTTTTCTGCATCTATTTCTGCTTGAATTTTCTTTGAAGCTCTGCGAATGCGCTCTTTTGCTATATCGGCAATGGTTTTATAGCCTGATGTGTAGGCTATGCTGTCAATAGAACACTGCTCAGGTAATTGTGCACATATGTATTGTATACTCTTAGCATCTTCTTTGTTAATCTCATAAACAGCTTGGGCAGTAGTTGCTGAGCCAGCAAAGAAATCCAGTACCAATTCACTATTATCAACAGCCAGTTTAATAGCTTGTTTAACAAGATTTATAGGTTTAGGAAAATCAAACTCATCGTTAAAACCAAGTTCTCGAACTTGTATTGTACCTGTTTCAGTTAAAAAAGAGTTGTCGTCCCAGATAGATTTGGGTTTATAAGTAGTTTTTCGATATTTTTCATAAATGCCATAACTGCCATCATTTTTTTGTTTGGCAATTAAATTACTTTTTAGAGTGTTTTCTTCTAAATTTTTCTTGGTTCTATCTTTGCCCCATCTCCAACAACTTGCTTTTCCTGCCGAGTTAAATGGCTGAATTTTCGTATTGTATTCTTCTGACATTGTTAATGAAACTGGAAAGAAACCATCTTTGTCGAACTTTGAAGTATTAACATATATTGAGTAAAACAGGTTTGGACGATTGTGTTTCCCAAATTTAGGATTTCGGTTCCTTAATTCACGAATATTAAAATCGCTAATATCATCTTGCAAATTCAAATCAGAGTTTTGAGTGCCCTTTTCTAACTCAAAAAGTTCAGTATCTGTGGATTTAGTATATATAAGTAAATATTCATGAGTTTTAGCTATTTGCTTGTATGTTTGCCCTCTACTATTTGCTCTCACAATTATCTGACTGAAGAACTTCTCCTCCCCAAAAATCTCATTCATCATCAACCGAAGATTATGAACTTCATTATCATCAATAGAAACAAAAATAACACCGTCTTGTTTTAAAAGATTTTTGGCCAAAAACAATCTGGGGTACATCATATTCATCCAATTACTGTGATATTGTCCGTTTTCTTTGCTGTTCTTTCTGAACATACCGTCTTTGGTCAAATAGCCTTCTTCGTCCTTATCGCCAATTCGTTTTTGGTATTCTGCTTTGGTTTCAGAAAATTTATCGGGATAAATAAATGAATCGTTTCCTGTATTGTAAGGCGGGTCAATGTAAATCATCTTCACTTTCCCGAAGTAGCTTTTTTGCAGTACTTTTAATACCTCTAAATTTTCACCTTCAATAAAAATGTTTTCGGTTTCGTCAAAGTTAACAGATTCTTCTTTGTCCGGCACAAGAGTTTTTGTTGTTGGTGCTTGCAACACTTTAAAAGCTTCACTTTTTCCTGCCCAATTCAATACATATCTTTCGTTTGAAAAGTTTATATCTTCGCCCAAAGTGGCTTTTAATTTTTCCCAATCAACTTTTCCTTCGGCAAATGCTTCGGGTAATATTTCCTTTAACTGTCGTAGTTTTATTTCCTGTGGTGCAAGGCTTTTTCCTTCCATATTTCAATATCCTTTTATTAATCTATTCAGATTACAAATTTCGTTTTAATAATTCAATTTTTCGGTCACGCGTTGGCAAAAAAATATATCTTTCGGTGTTTTCGAGGCTTGCATATGTACTTGAAAAACTAAATTTGTTGTAATAGGCTCTTTTATTATCTGCCGCACAACTTCTTAAAAACCCCATACCTATCACGTACATCCTCATAATTTGGAATACAATAAAATCTTAATTACTTTTATTTCTTCTTAGGCCATTATTTTCTCTTTTTTTTCTTCTATAATATTTGTTTAAAAAACTTCCTGTTTTCTTTTTATTATTCAATTCAAAAAAACCAAACGTAACCCTTATAAAATTAAATTTCCATCAAAATAACAAAAAACACTTCATATCACCAAACA
>JAEINX010000152.1 GCA_016342645.1 Bacteroidales bacterium
AGGAGTCGGTGCGAAGAGCAATGGCAATTCAAATGATAATTAATCATGAATTAGGCTTGGCAAAAAATCAAAATCCACTTCAAGGTTCATTCATAATTGAAGAATTAACAGATTTGGTTGAGGAAGCAGTTTTGCTTGAGTTTGATCGAATTACTGAGCGTGGTGGAGTACTTGGTGCTATGGAAACTATGTATCAACGAAGTAAAATTCAGGAAGAATCCCTTTATTACGAAACACTAAAGCATACAGGCAAATTGCCAATTATGGGTGTTAATACATTCCTTTCCTCAAAAGGTTCTCCAACTGTTATTCCTGGTGAGATTATTCGTGCAACAAAAACTGAAAAAGAATATCAAATAAAAATGCTGGAGCAACTTCACAAAACTTATGCTCCTGAAGTGAAAATTTGGACAGCAGAACTAAAAAAAGCTGCATCATCAAACTCAAATATTTTCGATGTTTTAATAGAAGCAACTAAATATTGTTCTATAGGTCAAATTACCGATACATTATTTGATGTTGGAGGTCAATATAGAAGGAATATGTAAAATAATTAAAACAGAAAAATTTTAATAGTAAATTTTGGATGTTTACTAAAGATTTGCTAATTTTGAAAAGTTAAAATTTTTTATTATGTCACATTGGTTAGAAGAAGCTGAAAGGCATCAGCGATATAAAGAAAAAGCATCCCGAAGAAGTAGTTCGAAAATCCTTGAACACAAGGAAAGAATAAAGAACAACTTTGAAAAAAATAGGAACCTATATGAAAATTTTATATATAATTTGAACGATTTATCGGACCGAATTAATAATTTGCCTACAAAATATCGTAATGAGTTTGGAAAGATTAAATTTAAATCTAAAGAATCTAAATTAAATACACATCTAAATTTTTATACAACCAGTAGAAGGCTGAAAAAAAGAAGGTTTAAAAATCTTCGTTCGTTATTTAAATTTTCTCATCAAAAAAATGTGAGGATAGTATATTTCAGTGTTTCTAAGCATATTGATATGATTGAAGTCGAACTAAAAGAAATATCAATGTTTCGTGAAAGATTAGATAAAAAAAAGTTAGAAGTTGGGGAAAAGAAAGAATTAAAAACAAAAAGTGAGAAAGTCGGTTCTGGTGATTCTAAAGATAGTAATTATAAAATTAAGTTTTATTTTCAATATAAAATGGAACAATTAAATAAAGATCTTGCAAACGAATTTATTGATTGGCTTGCCTTTAAAAAGGGTACTGAACAATTACCTATTCCTCCCGAACAAATAAAACATCATTAATTTCTGGAGTTTAATAGAATTGTTTTTATGTACAATCATTGTCCAAATATGAACAAAGTTTGTATAATAATGAACGCCGGAGATGTTTTCTTTTTGGTAAAAGATTATATTTCCATGCCTAATGTCCATATCTATAGATTATTATATTGAATGGCATGATAATTGAAATTTTATTTTGAAAAAATCACTTTATGATTAAAAATTATTTCAAATCTGCTTTTCGAAATCTTATTCGCAATAAATTATTTTCGGCAATTAATATTTTGGGCTTGGCAATTGGCCTTGCAAGCTTTTACCTGATTATCATTTATGTCATTAATGAAATAGATTATGATAAGCATCATAAAAGGTCCGATGATATTTACAGAGTAATTATGAGAACCGATATGTCGGGAAATGTAATTGAAGCTGCTGTAAGTGGAGGTATCTTGGGAAAGATTTTATATGAGGAATTGCCTGAGGTATTAAAATATACTCGTTTTTATCAAACCCCAAGGCCGGTTCTTTTATCAAGTGGGGAGAAGGATTTTAATCAGGATAAAATTTTATTTGTCGATTCATCTTTTTTCGAGGTTTTTTCTTATGATTTTGTTTCCGGTGATCCGAAAACTGTTTTGATTGAACCCTTTTCACTTGTTATTACCGAAAATATTGCCAAAAAGTTTTTTGGTGACGAAAACCCAATCGGTAAATCAATAAAATGGAATAATAGCGACAACTATATTGTTAAAGGATTGATTAAGAACCAAGAACATAATTCACATATTAATTCCGAAATTTTTGCTTCACATTCAAGCCTTTATCAGCATTCATTATTAAAATATTACGTCGATAACCTTTTTGCCTTTGTTACACAGAATTACGTTGTGCTCAACGAAAATGCCTTAGCTCAGAGGGTCGAAGAAAAAATTCCGGAATTAGTTAAAAAATATATGGGAAACGGAATGGATGAAACGGGAGCCAATTTTGAATTTTTCTTGCAACCAATAAAAAGTATTCATTTACATTCAGACCTTGTTCACGAATTGGAATCAAATGGAGACATTAACAATGTTTACATGTTTTCGGTGATTGCAATATTAATTTTACTAATTGCCTGCATAAATTTTGTAAATCTTTCAACTGCCGGTTCTTCAATGAGAGCTTTAGAGGTAGGTATTCGGAAAGTTTGTGGAGCTAATAAAGCAATGCTTTTTAGGCAATATATCATTGAGTCCTTAATAATATCAATCATAAGCCTCATTATTGCTTATTTATTTATTGAACTGTTCCTACCTTTTTTTAATGAAGTTACGGGAAAGGAATTTAGTGTCGATTTTTTCTCAAATTGGCAGTTTTCATTGGCATTTATTGTGCTGACAATTTTTATAGGCTTTTTATCGGGAACTTATCCGGCAATTTATTTATCGGCTTTTAATCCGCTAAAAGTATTAAAAGGCAATACTACAAAAGGTTCGGGCCGATCGATGTTTAGAAACATTATGGTGATAATTCAGTTTACAATTTCAATAATATTAATTTGTAGTACGATAGTGATTTACAAACAATTGTCGTATATTAAAAATAAAGATATTGGTATTAATAAAGATGATTTACTAGTTATTCCGATGAGAGGCGGTGATGTAATCAGTAAATATCAAACTATAAAGGCAGAATTATCAAATTTAAATGGCGTGAAAAATGTTTCGGCTTCTTCAAGTTTTCTTGGGAAATTTGGCCAGCGGCGCGGCTATTATGCAGAAGGTACTTTGCGAAGAAACACATTTATGATACTTAATTTGCAAGTTGATGATAATTACCTTAACATGATGGAAATTGATTTGTTATCGGGAAGAAACTTTTTTAAAGACAGCGAACTTGATTCAAATGCGATAATAATTAATAAAGCATTAATGGATCATCTCGGTTGGAAGGAAGCGATTGGAAAATCAATTTATATTGCTGCCGACTCTATTATAAATGACTATCAATTAAAAGTAATAGGTGTGATGGATAATTTTAATTACGCATCTTTACACGAAGAAATTAAACCTTTATTGATACATGTTCAAGCAAATAGACTCAGGTATATTTATGTTAAAATAAATCCATCGGATCAAAAAAAGGTTTTAAGTACTATTGAATCAAAGTGGAATGAATTAAATCCTGATACTCCTTTCGATTATTTTTTCCAGGAATCAAAATTCGGCGAATTATATAGTTCGGAACAAAAAATGGGGAATTTATTTATTTACTTTTCAATTTTAGCAATTTTTATTGCACTGCTTGGTTTGTTCGGCCTTTCCTTGTTTTCAATAAATCAAAGAGTGAAAGAAATTGGAATTAGAAAAGTGCTTGGATCCGGTGTTTTTGAAATTGTTTCGTTTTTATCTATAAATTTTTTAAAATTAGTTTTAATTTCTTCTGTAATTGCTATCCCTATTGCTTGGTTTTCTATGAATAAATGGTTGCAAAACTTTGCCTTTTCAACTCAATTAAGTTGGTGGATTTTTGTTGTTTCGGCTTTGTTTGCAATTTTAATTTCTCTAATTACCGTGATTCTTCAATCTTATTTCTCAGCAATTAAAAATCCGGTTGATTCGCTGCGATATGAATAAAGCTTTAGCTTTCTATGCTAAAAACCTTAATTCCCGGACATATGCTTCTTGAACATCTTTCACTTCTACTTCTGTATTACAATTCGATGCGTAATACAGAAATAATATTTGGCTAAACAATCAATTGCTAAATTATTAAGATTTTATATATTTAAAATCTTTACCAAGATATCTTGCAGTGTCCCCTAAAATTTCTTCAATACGCAGAAGTTGGTTATATTTGGAAATACGGTCGGAGCGGCTTGCTGAACCTGTTTTTATTAAACCGGTGTTTAATGCCACAGCAAGATCGGCAATTGTTGTGTCTTCGGTTTCACCCGAACGATGGCTGATCACAGCTGTATAAGCACTTCTGTAAGCCATGTTTACTGCATCAATTGTTTCAGTAAGTGTGCCAATTTGGTTTACCTTTATCAGTATTGAATTTGCAATTTTTAAGTCAATTCCTTTTTTCAATCTTTCGGTATTTGTTACAAATAAATCGTCTCCGACAATCTGAATTTTATCGCCGAGAATGTCGGTCATTTTTTTCCAACCATCCCAATCGTCTTCAGCCATACCGTCTTCAATGGAAATAATCGGATATTTTTTTACCCAATCATTCCAATAATTAACCATTTCGTTTGGCGTTAATTTATCTCCGGTTGACCATTTTAAATGATATTTGTTTTCGTCTGTCAGATAGTATTCCGATGAGGCCGGATCTAATGCAAGGTAAACATCCTCTCCCGGTTTATAGCCTGCCTTTTCAATAGCTCTTAAAATTACCTTAATTGCCTCTTCGTTAGATTTCAAATTAGGAGCAAAGCCTCCTTCGTCACCAACGTTGGTTGAATATCCTTTCGATTTCAAAACAGATTTAAGATTATGAAAGACTTCAGTTCCCATTCTGATTGCTTCCGAGAACGAAGTTGCTCCAACAGGCATAATCATAAATTCCTGAAAATCTATACTATTATCGGCATGCGATCCGCCATTTAAAATGTTCATCATTGGGATAGGCAATGTGTTTGCATTTACTCCGCCAATATATCTGAAAAGTTGCTGATTGGTAAATTGAGCTGCTGCATGTGCAACGGCAAGCGAAACACCAAGAATTGCATTTGCTCCAAGTTTAGCTTTATTTGGGGTTCCGTCGATTTCTATCATCAATTTGTCGATGGCATTTTGTTCGGTAACATAATATCCCTGAAGTTCTTTGTTTAAAATATTATTTACGTTTTGAACCGCATTCAGAACACCTTTTCCGAGATAACTGCCTTTGTCACCATCTCTTAGTTCAACTGCTTCATGAATTCCGGTTGAAGCTCCCGAAGGAATTGCAGCTCTGCCAAGAATTCCACTATTTGTTACAACATCAACCTCAATGGTTGGGTTTCCTCTTGAGTCGAGAATTTGTCGAGCATGAATATTAATTATTGAACTCATGTTTAATATTTTTTATGTTTAATTAGTTTTATATTTTTATACAACTGCGTTTTTATAATATAATTGCAAATTTATTTTATTATTTAATTGTAATGTCAAAAAAGGGTAAAATATTTAAATAATTTATCCTTTTTGGTGTTTTCGGACTAAGCACTCCGTAAATTTTGCTTTCGTTCAAACATTTGTATTTTCTTCCGGGAAAATCAAATTTATGTGTTTTCTACTGTAAGAAATTTTGCTATTTGTTGAAGTAATTGCAGTTAAAGGAGAGGGAAATGATTCTTTTATTATTGAAATTAAAGAGGAAGCATGGGAAATTGATGCGGAAGCTGACACAATTGCAAGGGGAACTTGTGTAATTGATGCGGAAGGTGATGTAATTGATGTGTGACCTGACACAATTTCAGAGTGACCTGACGTAATTGCAGGGGAAGGTGATGTAATTGATGCGGAAGGCCGTGTAATCATGTCGGAAGGTGATGTAATTGATGTGTGACCTGACACAATTTCAGGGTGACCTGACGTAATTGCAGGGGAAGGTGATGTAATTAATGCAGAAGGCCGTGTAATCATGTCGGAAGGTGATGTAATTGATGCGGAAGGCCGTGTAATCGTGTCGGAAGACGGTTTAATCAAAGGGGAAGTTTGTGTAATTGAATCGGGGGTGGGAGGGTAAAGGTTAAAGGCTAAAGGAAAAAGTAATGAAGTGCATGGATTATGGGGTGATTATCAGTGATTGGTGATTGGTGATTAGAGATTAGAGATTGAAGATTGGCGACTGGAGATTGGCGATTGTGGATTGATAATGATAGCTCCTTTTGGTTTATGGAATGATTAAGGAAATAATTTATTTATTTTGTTTACAAATTATTTTGTGATATGAAATTTATTTTGTTATTTTGTTGGAAATTTATTTTAACATGTTTTACTACTTGGACTTATTTAATAAAAACATTAATAAAAGGATTAAATAATGGCAGAAAAAAAAGATTATTGGACGAGCAAAAGAAGTGATGGAAAATGGGCAGTTAAACATACTGGAGCACAAAGAGCTTCCTACCTTTTTGAAACACAAGAGCAAGCATGGAAAGAAGCAAGGCGTTTAGCAAGAACATCTGGAACTGAGGCTTTTTTGAAAGATAGAGAAGGTAAAATACGAGCTCGAAATAGTTATGGAAACGATCCATTCCCACCAAAAGGATAAAGCTATGAGTAGGAAAAAGATACCTTTTGCAATAATTTATGATTTTGATGGGACTCTTTCACCCGGAAATATGCAGGAACGTAACTTTATTCCGGCAATTGGAATGAATAAAAAGACTTTTTGGACTGAAGTAAGTTCAATAACAAAAACACATCAAGCTGATAACATCCTTGTTTATATGAAACATATGTTAGATAAAGCAAGTGCAGCTTCCGTTCCTGTAAGAAAAAAAGATTTTAAAGACTATGGGAAAGATCTATCGTTTTTTAATGGAATTCTTTCATATTTAAATGAGGGTAATCAAGAGGATGGTTGGTTTGAGCGAATAAATAAATACGGAATTGAAAGTGGAATTAAAATTGAGCATTATATTGTTTCGTCAGGTATTCGTGAAATGATAGAGGGAACAAAAATTGCTAAAAAATTCAAATCAATCTATGCTTCTTCTTTTTTTTATGATCATAATGGAGTAGCTGTCTGGCCTGCTCTTGCAATTAATTATACAACGAAAACACAATATATTTTTAGAATTAATAAAGGATGCCTTGATGTTAGCGATGATAAAATAATCAATAAATATATTCCGGAAACGAAAAGAGCAATTCCGTTTTCAAATATGGTATATATTGGAGATGGAGATACAGATATTCCTTGTTTTAGATTAGTTAAAGATAGAGGTGGTTATTCTATAGCTGTTTTTAAACCAAACACAAGAGGGGCAAGAAAAAAAACAGAAAAATTAATTAGTGATGGAAGAGTTAATTTTATTGCCCCTGCCGATTATAAGAATGGTTCTAATATTGATAAAATTGTTAAAAACATTTTAGACAAAATACAAGTAGAAAAAAGTATTAATGGCCTGAAAAACTGTTGAGTGAAATAGAAAACACCCAACAATCAAGTAAAAATAATAATATGGATTTTTTAAACAATTTAATTGCTGATTTTTCAATTGAAAGGCTGGAACAATTTTTCAGACAAAAGATTAACACATTTAAACCTCTTGAAGAAGATTGCGAATATCTGTTTGATGATAACATAAGCAAGATTAACAACTTTGAAGATATAAAAAAAATTGGGGAAGCAGATTTATTAAATTCTTCCGATTTAATTGTTATTGCTGCAAAAACTATAAAACAACTAACTGATAGAACAGGAAAAAAAAAACAGTTTGAAATAGCAAAGAAAATACTGAAAGAAGAAAACAAAGACGCTGCATTTTTTATATTTTATGATGAAAATGCCAATTTTCGTTTTAGTTTTATTAGAACTAACTTTCTTGGAGTAAAAAGAGATTATACAGATTTTAAACGATACACATATTTTGTAAGCCACGAATTCACGAATAAAACTTTTAAGAGCCAAATATTTAAATGTGATTTTAATAATTTGGAAAGCATTCAGGAGGCGTTTAGTGTAGAGCCGCTTACAAAGCAATTTTATGCAAAACTTCAGCATTGGTATTTTTGGGCAATTGATAATGTTAAATTTCCAGGTGATGCTGAAAATGAAAAAAATGGAAGAGAAATTTCAATTATTCGACTGATAACCCGTTTGATGTTCATTTGGTTTATGAAGATTCGGAATCTCATTCCAGATGACTTATTCAACGAAGATAATATAAAAGAGATTTTAGAAGATTTAGAACCCGAAAAATCAACTTATTATAAAGCTATTTTGCAGAATCTTTTTTTTGCAACCTTGAACACAAAACAGGAACAAAGAAAGTTCAGATGTGAAGAAAGATATTATAAAGGATTTAATCCCGATTTTGGAAATCAAAATTTA
>JAEINX010000153.1 GCA_016342645.1 Bacteroidales bacterium
GTGATCCTGCCGAGGCTCGAACTCGGGACCCTCTGCTTAAAAGGCAGATGCTCTACCTGCTGAGCTACAGAATCATTTTTTTGGAGGTGCAAAAGTAGATGACTTTTTTTACTTAACCAAAACTTTTTTAGTTTTTTTTATAAATTATTGATCTATTTCTATATTGCTAATTTTTAAGTTTTTAAATATAGTTAAAAGTAGGTTAATTAATAATTCCTTTTCCCTGTCGAATAATTTCAAAGCTATCGGTGTCGCACGAAATTATTGTTGATGCTTCGTTACCGCCAAAACCTCCATCAATAACAATATCAACAGTATTCATGTATTTTTCATAAATTAATTCGGGGTCAGTCGAATATTCAACAATTTCATCATCGTCATGTATAGATGTTGACATTATAGGATGTCCAAGATATTCAATAATTTGACGTGGTATATTATTATCGGGGACACGAATCCCTACGGTTTTCTTTTTGCTTTGAAAAAGTTTAGGCACATTGTTATTTGCTTCAAGAATAAATGTGAAAGGGCCCGGTAAACATTTTCGCATTAATTTATAAACTGTTTTGCTAATTGGCTTTGCAAAATCAGATAATTGACTCAAATCATGGCAAATAAACGAAAAATTTGCACTTTGTTTTTTAATTCCTTTTATTAAAGCTATTCTTTCAACAGCTTTTGGTTTATAAATATCACAACCCAATCCATAAATTGTATCGGTGGGGAAAATTATTACGCCTCCATCCGATAAGCACTCAACAACAATTTTAATTTGTCGTAAACTTGGGTTGTCAGGATATATTTTTAAAAACATTTTGCAAAACTATCAAAAATAAAATAATATTTAAATAAAAAATGGGTAAGCTACTTATATCGCACCGCTCAACCATTTACCCTTGCTTCCTTCCGAACCTGGGGGAATTCAATAGGAGCTGGTCGTATAAGACTTACCCACTGCAAAATTAATAATTGAATTTAATTTAACAATATAAATTTTCATTTATTTTTGTTTCCGTAAAATTGTTAAGTTTGTAATTATATTAATTAAAAGAATTATTATGGAAACAAAAAAATTATCTGCATCAAAATTCTCCTTAGGCTATGGTCTTATAATAGGAGCTTTATTAATTATTTTAAGTTTGGTTCTCAATATGTTTGGGATGAAACAAGCACAAAATTACAATTGGATTTCATACGTTATAATATTAGCTGGAATCATTTGGGGATCATTAGTTTATAGAAATAGTTATAGTGAGGGATTAATTACTTATGGCCAATCATTTTCTGTTGGCTTTTTAATAGGTTTATATGCAGCAATTCTATCTACAATTTTTTCATTTATTTATCTTTCATATATTAATCCTGGAAGTATAAATGAAATTCTTGAAATTACAAGGGAAAACTTGTATGACCAAGAATTATCAGATGATCAAATAGAACAGGCTATGAATTTTACTGAAAAAATGACAACACCAATAATTATGTCAGGAATTGTATTGATTTGGAATACAATTTGCGCAGTTGTTTTTGCTTTAATTGTTTCAATTTTTGTAAAAAAAGAACAATAGATATTATTTACAATTTTTTTTATGGATATTTCAGTTGTTGTTCCTCTTTTAAATGAAGAAGAATCATTAAGAGAATTAGAAAGTTGGATAAAAAGAGTAATGATTGAAAATGATTTTTCTTATGAAATTATTTTTATTGATGATGGTAGCCATGATAAGTCATGGAGAATAATTGAGGATATTTCAAAGAATAATCCAGGAATTAAAGCTATTAAATTCAGGAGAAATTACGGTAAATCGGCAGCATTATATGTTGGTTTTGAAGTTACTGAAGGTGATGTTGTTATCACTATGGATGCAGATTTACAAGATAGCCCAGACGAAATCCCTCATTTATTCAATATGATAAAAAATGAAGGCTTCGATATTGTTTCGGGTTGGAAGAAAAAAAGATATGATCCTCTTTCGAAAAGGATACCGTCAAAGTTTTTTAATCTGATTACACGAAAAATTTCAGGCATAAAATTACATGATTTCAATTGTGGACTTAAGGCTTATAAGTCGGATGTAGTTAAAAGTATAGAAGTTTATGGTGAAATGCACCGATATATTCCCGTTATAGCAAAATGGGCCGGTTTTAGTAAAATTGGCGAGAGAGTTGTCCAACATCAGGAACGAAAATACGGGAAATCAAAATTTGGTTCCGGAAGATTAATAAAAGGTTTTCTTGATCTTTTATCAATTTCCTTTGTTTCAAAATTTGGCAGGAGGCCAATGCACTTGTTCGGAACTTGGGGTGTTGTTTTATTCCTGATTGGCTTTGTTATTGCCGGATATTTAGCCTACTCAAAAATATTTCTTGCGACCTATAAAATGACTGAAAGGCCGTTATTTTATCTTGGTTTGCTCTCAATGATTCTTGGAACGCAATTATTTATGACAGGTTTTATTGCTGAAATGATCTCCAGAAATTCTTCTGAAAGAAATAAATATATTATACAGCAGGAACTCTGACTGAAATGTTAAGAATAATTCATTAAGGTCTAAAAATTTAAAAACATGAAATTGGAGACTGGAAATTAGGAATTCAGGAATGCTTCTAATTTCCGATTTCTAATTTCCAATTATTAAAAATAAATGCGAATTGTAATAATAGGATCTGCATATCCCTTAAGAGGTGGACTTGCAAGTTATAACGAAAGACTTGCAAAAGAATATATTAAACAGGGCAATGAAGTAATTATTTACACTTTTAGTTTACAGTATCCAAAAATTTTGTTTCCCGGTAAAACTCAATATTCAAACGAAAAACCACCTGAGAATTTAGATATTAGAATTAAAGTCAATTCTATAAATCCGTTGAATTGGATTAAAATTGGGAGAGAAATTAAAAAACTAAAACCTGATTTAATTATCACAAAATATTGGATACCTTTTATGTCTCCATGTCTTGGCACAATTTCCAGAATTTCAAAAAAAAATAAAATCACAAAGGTTATTTCAATTCTTGATAATATTATTCCTCACGAAAAACGCATTTGCGATAATCTTTTATCCAAGTATTTTGTAAAAAGTGTTGATGGTTTTGTGGCTATGTCTCAATCGGTTTTAGATGATTTGCAAACATTCGACAATATTAAGCCCACATCGTTTTGTCCTCATCCTTTGTTTGATAATTTTGGAGAGGCTATTTCCAAAGCCTTGGCAAAGAAAATTTTAAAACTCAAAGAAAATACGAATTACATTTTATTTTTTGGTTTTATTCGTGATTATAAAGGACTTGACCTTTTGCTTGAAGCTGTTTCTGATGACAGGCTAAAAAATCTTCCAATAAAACTAATAGTTGCCGGAGAATTTTATTCCGATTCGAAACCTTATTACGAAATTATTAAAAGAAATAATTTAGACGAGCGTGTAATTATGCACACTGATTTTATTAAAGATAGTGAGGTTGTAAATTATTTTTGTGCAGCAGATATCGTTGTCCAGCCTTATAAAACCGCCACTCAAAGCGGAGTAACCCAAATTGCTTATCACTTTAATAAACCCATGATTGTTACCGATGTAGGCGGATTATCGGAAATAATTCCGGATAAGAAAGTCGGTTTTGTGGTAAAAACAAATCCAAAAGCAATAGCTGAAGCAATTTATACGTTTTATGATCAAAATTTAGAATTCGATTTCGTTAAAAATGTGAAAGTGGAAAAAGAAAAATATTCATGGAAACGAATGACAGAAGCTGTAAATGAGGTTTTTAATAAGTTAAAAAATAATGATAATAAGAAGTAAAGCACCCCTAAGAATTGGGTTGGCAGGAGGAGGAACTGATGTAGCTCCCTATTCAGATATTTATGGCGGTGCAATACTTAATGCTACAATCAGCATGTACGCTTACGCAACTATACACCCAAGAAATGATAATAAGATTGTAATCAACTCTATTGATAAAGGAACTCGACTCGAATTTACTTCTTCCGAATATTTAGAAATTGACGGTAAACTTGATTTATTGAAAGGAATTTACAATCGGGTTGTCAAGGATTTTGTTAAAAAACCACTTTCGTTTGAATTAAGCACATTTGTTGATGCACCTCCCGGATCAGGCTTGGGTTCATCCTCAACTTTGGTTGTTACTGTTTTGGGAGCATTTACCGAATGGTTAAAACTTCCTCTCGGTGAGTATGATATTGCCCGATTATCTTATGAAATCGAAAGAGTTGACCTTTGCATGGCAGGAGGAAAACAAGACCAATATGCTGCAACTTTTGGAGGAGTTAATTTTATGGAATTTTATGAAAACGATAAAGTTATAGTTAACCCTTTGAGGATAAAAAATGAATACTTAAATGAGTTGTCTTACACTCTGATTTTATATAATACTGAAACGAGCAGGCTTTCGTCAACAATAATCGAATCTCAAACAAAAAATGTTTTGAACAAAAATATGAGTTCGATTGAGGCAACACACCGACTTAAAGAGCAGGCGATTATGATGAAAGAGGCGATTTTAACCGGTAATTTTGATAAAATTGGCGAAATACTTGATTTTGGCTGGGAAAACAAAAAACGACTGGCCACAGGAATTTCAAACACTGAAATCGATGAAATCTATTCTACAGCAATAAAAAGTGGAGCTACCGGCGGAAAAATTTCGGGAGCCGGTGGTGGTGGTTTTATGATTTTTTATTGTCCAAATAATTCACGTTCAAAAGTTATAAAATCATTAAAGAAATTTGGTGGCCAGTCTAAAAGGTTTGAGTTCACAACACAAGGAATGGTTTCATGGAAAATTTAGAAATACATTTATTAAAATTCAATATAAATTAAAAAAATGAGTGATCACCCCGTTTTTTCCAAAACGATAATTGAAATGTTAACAGTAGCCAACGAGTTTTGCCGGTTTATGGAAAAAATTGATACTTTTAATAAAAAAGATATTTTAGAATATTTGCAAAAAATTTGCCCCTTGCTCTATATAAAGGGTTCATTATTACCGCAAATAGAGGTTAATGAAGAAAGTACTCCCGAAAGATATATAACTGAAGAACAATGGGAAAATATTTTCAATGCAACTCGTAAAAAATTTGGTGATGATGATATATATTTTTATATAAATAATCATTATTCAAATGAAGATGAACCTGTAAAAGCAAGTCTGGCTGAAAATTTTGCTGATATTTACCAGGATTTACAGGATTTTGTATTGCTTTATCAAAAAAATTCAATTGAAGCAAAAGAAAATGCAGTTTCCGAATGCAAAGCACTTTTTGAAACTCATTGGGGATATAGAATAATAAATTCACAAAAAGCCATTCATTATCTTTTATATAATGATCAAAATAATGAATATGAGGATATTTTTTAGAATCGTTTGATGACAGTCAACAATCAGCAGTCGGCAGCCGGAAAATTGGCTTTTTATGAGTTGAAGTAAATAATCAAACTGACAACAAGAATTTTTCAGACTGAAGATTGAAGACTGAAGATTGTAGATTGTGGACTAAAAAATTCTTCAATTTTACCAACACAATAAAAACAATTAATATCTTTGCCGCTTATTTTAATTTAATCTAAATAAATTGACGTTATTCGATTTACAACAAGGTCAAAAAGGAGTAGTTACAAAAGTCAAAGGACGAGGTGCTTTCCGCAAACGAATCAAAGAAATGGGATTCGTAAATGGGAAAGAAATAGCCGTTATAAAATCAGCACCTTTGCACGATCCTATTGAATATCGGATACTTGATTATGATGTTTCGTTAAGGCGAAGTGAAGCAAGACTTGTTGAGGTTATCACACTTGAAGAAGCAAAAAACATACACACTAAAACTAAATTTAATGGTGTTACAACCGATGATATTTTAAAAACATCGGCAAAAAAGAAAGGAAAGATTATTGATGTTGCATTGGTTGGCAACCCAAATTCAGGAAAAACATCACTTTTCAATTTTGCTTCCCACTCAAAAGAACATGTTGGAAATTACAGCGGTGTGACGGTTGATTTAAAATCTGCGCGATTTCAACAAAGTGAATATAGTTTTAATATAGTAGATTTACCGGGAACTTATTCTTTATCAGCTTATACTCCCGAAGAACTATATGTTAGGAAATATATTTTCGGTTCGTTTCCCGATATTGTTATTAACGTTGTTGATGCCTCTAACTTAGAAAGAAACCTATATCTTACCACCCAACTTATCGACATGGATATCAGGGTAATAATCGCACTGAATATGTTCGATGAATTGACAAAAAAAGGTGATAAATTTGATTATAAATCACTGGGTGAAATGATTGGGATTCCAATTATTCCGACCGTAAGTTCAAAAGGAACAGGATTAAAAGAGCTTTTCGATAAAGTTATTGAAGTTTACGAAGACCGTGACCCAATTGTTAGGCATATTCACATAAATTATGGAAAAGATGTTGAAAAATCTATTCGTAAAATTCAGGATGAAATTTGGATTAATAAGGCATTAACCGACAGGGTTTCATCACGTTTTTACTCAATTAAACTTATTGAAAAAGATAAAGCTGCCGAGTTTTCTCTGTCAAAACTTGAAAACTTTCCTTTAATTAAAGAAATTGCTGAAGCAGAAAAAAATAAGCTTGAGCATCAATTTAAAGAAGATACTGAATCAATCATAACCGATGCAAAATACGGATTTATTTCAGGTGCACTTCGCGAAACATTTCAAGCCAACAGCTTAAGTCGAAAAAACAAAACCGATACGGAAATAATCGATACTTTTATAACTCACAAAGTTTTTGGCTTTCCAATATTTCTTTTTTTCTTGTGGTTAACCTTCCAAACAACTTTCTCAGTAGGCTCATATCCTATGGATTGGATTAGCTCTTTGATTGGGTTTTTAAGTTCCGGCCTTCAAAATATTCTACCAAACGGAATGTTTAAAGACCTACTTATAGACGGAATTATTGGTGGTGTTGGAGGGGTAATTGTTTTCTTACCAAATATAGTTATTCTGTTCTTTTTCATATCATTGATGGAAGATACAGGCTATATGGCTCGTGCAGCTTTTATTATGGATAAATTAATGCATAAAATCGGCCTTCACGGAAAATCATTCATACCCCTGATTATGGGTTTTGGATGTAATGTTCCAGCCATAATGGCAACCCGAACTCTTGAAAACAAAAACGACCGACTTCTTACTATGCTGATTAATCCGCTTATGTCGTGCAGTGCACGGCTGCCTGTATATATTTTAATTACAGCCGCTTTCTTCCCCAAATATGCCGGTACTGTTTTGTTTAGCATATATTTAATTGGGATAATTTTAGCCATTCTTGTTGCAATTTTATTTAAGAAAACACTTTTCAAGTCAAGTGAAGCACCTTTTGTTATGGAGCTTCCACCCTATCGTATTCCAAGTTTTAAATCAACAACGAGACATATGTGGTTTAAATCCTCACAATATTTAAGGAAAATGGGAGGAATTATTCTAGCTGCCTCAATCATTATTTGGGCTTTGGAATATTTTCCAAGAAACACGGAATCAGATCAAAAATATGAATTTATGATTTCCAAAATTAATGATAATTATAATAATCTTTTAAAGAAAAATACTCACTCTGAGCCTATAAATATCAAGTTATTAGAGAAACAAAAAAATAAGCAAATATCAAAATTATTGATTCAACAAAAATCTGTGAGGCAGAAAAACTCCTACATTGGCCAAGTTGGACATTTTATTGAGCCCGCAATTGCTCCTCTTGGTTTTGATTGGAAAATGGGTGTAAGTATTTTGTCGGGTATTGCAGCCAAGGAAATAATCGTCAGCACGATGGGTGTCCTATACCAGTCTTCTTCCGAATCAGGAGTTGAGTCGGAATCATTAACTGAAAAACTCAAAACTCAAAAATACGAAACCGGAAAATTAAAGGGGAAAAAAGTGTTTACACCTTTAAGTGCTTTTAGTTTTCTAATTTTTATTTTGATATATTTTCCTTGTATTGCAGTTTTTGCAACAATTAGTAAAGAATCGGGGAGCTGGAAATGGGCTGTTTTCGTTTCAATTTACACCACCAGCTTAGCATATATTATGGCATTCTTAACTTTTCAAATTGGCAGTTTACTCTAAATATAAATAGATATGATTTTAAATATTATTACATATATTATAATATTAGCTGCTTTAGCTTACTCAGTTAAAAACTTTTATTTAATGTTCTTTGGAAAAAAGTCAAAATGTGCAACTTGTGCTGCCGGAAATTTATGTAAACTTAAAAAACTGTAAATA
>JAEINX010000154.1 GCA_016342645.1 Bacteroidales bacterium
GACCAATGGGATCCATATTCCAAAGAATTAAATTGCGGTATTTCAACTAAATCAGCTTTGGAAGCAGTTCGAAATCACATGAGAATCAACTCTCTTGATATTCTTTTTGGCGAAACAAAATTAATGATAGCTCCGGGATATGATTTTAAAATTGCAGATGGAATTATTACAAATTTTCATCAACCAAAAAGCACTTTACTTTTGTTGATCGCTGCTTTCATTGGTGATGATTGGAAAAAAGTTTATGAATTTGCCATGAAAAATGATTTCAGATTTCTAAGTTACGGAGATAGTTGTTTGTTTTTTAGAGATAATTAAATCAAAGAAATAACAAGTAAACGTTTTTAACTTTTTGATGCATCGAGAATTTTAAAAACAACAAATTTATTCTATGTAATCAAATGATCTTCAATTGGATTTGATTCTTCCAAATTCTTCATTTTCATCTTAAGATCAATATATTTCTCCATTTTTTCAGCAGAATAATTATCAACTACCCATTTGGAAATAAAATCAAAAGTTAGATTTTCAGAATCAGGTGTTAATTGAATTGAAATTACTAACTCTTTAGCTTCCATATTATCTGTTTCAAAATCATCAATCCAAGCTGATAATTTAATAGCATCCCTATTTGGCTCTTCTTGAATTATTCGTATTGCTTTTCCTAAGTTTTCAATATAATAATTAACAATTGGGTTCCCATTAAAAAAATCGTATCCATTAGAAAAAGTAGTATTTAAATATGGTTTTGCATTTGTAATTTTGTTTTTCTCAAGAAAATCTTCAATCTTCACCTGCCAAAAAAGTCGGCATGTTTGATATACAATTTTTTCCTTTAAAAAATCGGGAAATAAATACTTATTCATTTTATTTAAATTTTAATTCATTTTTTTATCAGGTGAAAAAGCTTTTCCCTTAATAATTTCAATATCAATCCTTTCTTTTAAAAAACCTTTTGCTCGAAAAGAAACACTTGAAGGAGCATCAATACCATTTGAAATAGCTGCTTGTTCAATAAATTTTTCAGCTTTACGGAATGCTTCTTCCCTTAATTCTGATTCCTTAAAAGGAATTTATCTTTTTATTTTTAAAAGCATTTTAAATCCTTCCGTTTTTGTTAACGGCTCATCCTGAGACCAAGCTTCAGAAGCTTCTATATTTTCTCCTTGAACTTGTATTCGTCAACGATGCTCCATTTCAGAATCAAATATTTAATTCAACACAAAGATAACATAAATTGAATATCAAACATCGATTAATGATTATGGATTTCAGGTTTTTTATAAATTAATTGCAAAACGATGCTTTTATAACTGTTAATAAATCATTGATCCACAACCTTAAAAATAAATCCTACTCCATGAATATTTTCAATTTTTAGTCTTGAATCATTTTGAAGAAGTTTTCGCAAACGTGATACAAAAACGTCTAAGCTGCGGCTTAGAAAATAGCTGTCGTTATTCCAAATATTGTTTAAAATATCTTCTCTCGTAAGAATTTTGTTTCTGTTTTGACAAAATAGGCTTAAGAGTTCAGCTTCACGAAGTGTAAGACGTTGTGAAAGTTCATTTTCAGTCAATTCCAGATTATCGAAATCAAAACAGTATTTTCCAATTTCAATAATTTTTTCGATTGTTTTAATTGGTTTCACATTACTTCTTTTCAAAAACACTTCAATTTTAAGAACCAATTCTTCGATGCTAAACGGTTTTGTAATATAATCATCACCACCTATTTCAAAACCCTTAATTCGATCTTCTTTCATCGATTTTGCCGATAAAAATAAAATAGGAATATTTTCATTCTCTTTTCTAATTGCTTTTGCAAGCGAAAATCCATCGAGTTTTGGAAGCATTACGTCAATTATGCATAAATCAAAATCATTGTTGGAAAAAGCTGTCAGCGCCTGCTCACCATCTTCACAACAAATAATTTCGTAACCTTTTAGTGAGAGATTATCTTTTGTTACAAAACTCAAATAAATATCATCCTCAACATAAAGAATTTTTGGTTTTTTGATTTTGGTTTTCATCTATTTGCTTTTTGTTTCCTGCAGATTATGCTGATTTTCGCTGATGGTTTTTCTCTTGTTTCTTGTTTCATGTTTCTTTTTCCTTGTTTCTTGTTCCTTGTTCCTTGTTTCTTGTTTCATGTTTCTTGTTTCATGTTCCTTGTTTCTTGATATTCGTTTCGTTATATATTTTATTGTAGTTTATATAGTTTTTATTGAGTGCATTATCATAAAAAATATTTTAGATACTCAGAAGAAGATAAAATTTCAAATTTCATTGTATGTAAACATTTATTTATCATGGACATTTTCCCCTGGCATAATAATTACAAATTTGCTTCCCCTACTCTGCTTACTTTCAAGGTGAATTTTCCATTTATGGGCTTTCACGATATTCTTAACATAATCTAATCCTAATCCAAAGCCTTTTACATCATGTATGTCGCCTGTTGGAATGCGGAAAAATTTTTTGAATATTTTTTTACGATATTTCGGATCAATGCCAGTTCCGTTATCTTCGACAGAGAGATAAATGTTTTTCTTTTTCAACACCGCTGAAACTATTACCTTAGGATTTGTTTTACAATATTTTATTGCATTATCAAGCAAATTAAATACAAGATTTTCAAAATGATTTTTATCAACACAAATATATTTTGCTACTTTATCGGAATTTAAAATAATTTCTCCATTTTTCTCTCGAGCCTTTAAATCAAAATCATTAATTATTTCTCTAAGCAACTCACCTAATTCAAGTTTCTCAATTTTTAGGCTAATCCTTCCCTTTTCCGAAAGTGTTGATTGTAAAACTTTCTCAACCTGATTTTCGAGTCTTTTGTTTTGATTAGAAATTATTGAAGCGTATTTTGCCAATCTTTCCGGCTCTTTGAAAATTTCCGAATCAGAAATAACATTAGCCGAAATTCCAATTGTTGATAGGGGCGTTTTCAATTCGTGAGTCATATTGTTAATAAAATCTTTTTGAACATCGGAAAGCTTTTTTTGTCGCAAAATTACCGAAACAGCATAAGCAAAAAACAAAATAGCCGAAATCAAAACTAAAGCCGAAATTAGCCACACATTCATACCATAAAGAATCACAGCAGTTTTCCCGGGAAATCGAATTGCAAAATAATAAATATAATCGTCGAGTTTTTGAAATTCATTTTCATTATTCCGCTTGATTTTCTTACCCGAATTGTTAATGTATTTTCCATGAACCATTGCATCGCTTTCACAGTCGTAAATAGCATATTCATAATCAATTTTTATATTGCTATGCTCAAATTCAGTCTTCAAATAATGTTCAAGAATAATCGGGTCAATAACATCGTTCAGATCAACAACAAAATAATTTGATGAAATTTGTTTAACGGGATTAGTGTTTGGCAACTGGGTTTTATTGAAATTTGCCATTTCGGCAGCAACATTATATAATGCAATTCTAATGGTCTGATTAAATTGTTTTTCACTCGTGTTGAAAGTATTATAAATCCAGTAAACCTGAAAGATAATAATCCCAATCAGCGAAAAACTTCCCAATATTATTACTCGGTTTATCCTGTTTTTATTCATAAATAAAATCCTTTTTCAACATTTTGGGTAAAATTATAAATTTAAATTTAGAAAATTCAATTCGTTTACATTTCATTAACAAAAATTTGAAATTCGTTAACATTAGATTATTCATACTCGTATTACATTTGTTTTGAAATTTAATTGTTGCAACATTATTAATTAACCTAAAAAACAAAAAATTATGAAATTAAAATTATTATTTACGATTTGCTTAATCGGCATTTATTCTGTTTCGGTTTTTTCTCAAACAAATGGAGAAAAAAGCACAAAACAAATTCAACAAACGGCTAAAATCAACAATATTAGTTGGGAATACACAACTTATGATTTCAAGACCTTAAAACAAAACAAACCTGCCAAAACAGAATTCATTTTTAAAAATACAGGCCGGGAACCACTTTCCATTACAAAAGTAAAATCATCATGCGGTTGCACGGTTACAGGCTATGATAAAATCCCTGTTCTTCCCGGTAAAGAATCGAAAATCACAGCCACTTACAATTCCAGAAAAGCAGGGCCTTTCAGAAAAACTATAAGTGTTTTTATGAGCGATAACAGCCAATACAAACTGACAATTAAAGGTTCGGTGGAAATAAATGAACAGTTAACGAAGAAATAGTATTAAGCTCAAATACCATTTATTTTGTAAAACTTTAATTGGTTTGATTATTTTTTTCATGAAGAATACTGGAGGCCGAAGCCGGAATTTTAAACCTTCCGACTTCGGTTTTCCGGCATCAATCTTGTTTTATTTTGCAATGGAACAATAGCTGCTTTTTCGCAATCAAAAATCTTACAATATTGATATTTTATAAAATTTCCTATATTTGAAGGTTGAAATAGGTTACAAGCAGAAACCTATTTTTAGCTAAGAATAATATTTATTGAAAAATAAGTATAACTGATGGAACAAAACTTTGATAAGTAAAAAAAAAAATGAAAACTTAAACCAAGGAGGATTAACATGAAAAACTTAACAACTTTTATTATCAGCTCACTATTTTTTACGACATTCACATTTGCAACCATCATTAATGTACCCTCTGATTATTCAACAATTCAAGAGGGTATTAATGCCTGCACAAATGGTGACACGGTTCTTGTGCAACATGGAACCTACATGGAAAACATCAACTTTAGTGGGAAGAAAATTGTTGTCGGATCATTATTTCTAACAACAGGTGATACAACTCATATCTCTCGAACAATTATTAACGGCAATCAGAATGGAAGTGTGGTTATATTTGAAAGTGGAGAAGATACAAGCACAATATTATGTGGATTTACTATTACTAACGGATATAATAACCAAGGTGGAGGAATAAAATGCAATGGAAGTAGTCCCCGAATTTGTTATAACAATATAACAGGTAATCAAGCCCTTCAGGGAGGTGGCATCAAATGTGGCACATCAAATTCACGAATTGAACATAACCGAATATCAGGCAATAGCAATTGGGCCGGACAGATATCGGCGGGTGGAGGTATTTATGTCTGGGAAAGTGATCTTATCATTTCAGAAAATGAGTTCATAACTAACAGTTCCGAACGACACGGCGGGGCTATTCACTTGGAAAGATCAAATTCACTAATAATAAACAACATTATATCAGGTAACAGTAGTGATTTTATAGGAGGAGGTATCTGTTGCTATGTAGCATCAACAGGTAATATTGTCAATAACCTGATATTTAACAATACTGCTCCGGTTGGAGGAGGTATATACTTGAATGAAGTACCTTTTCAAATCGTGAATAATACCATCTATTTCAACTCGGCAACAGATGGTGGGGGCATAATGTGTATCAACAATGCTTTAATGGAGGTCGTGAATACTATTTTATGGGATAATGCTGCCGACAGTTCAGGAAATCAAATATTTCTTTCCTCCAGCCATGCTGATTTTCATTATTGTGATATTCAGGATGGTATAATTGGGTTTCATATCAGCGGTGATGCAACTTATACTTATGAGAATAATCTTGAAACAGATCCTCTGTTCCTAAACAGTGGGGATCACCCATATACCTTATCACCCGGCTCGGAATGTATTAATGCAGGAATACCAGATACCAGCGGACTTAATCTGCCGGAAAATGATCTTGCAGGAAATTCTCGCATAACTAGCGGTAGAATAGATATAGGCGCTTATGAATGGCAAGAAGTAGTAAGTATTAGAAATGAAACAACAAAACCAAAGCGACTCACCCTGAGTCAGAACTACCCCAATCCTTTCAAGGAAGCCACCAGAATTTGCTACCAGCTTCCGGAACAATCCAATGTATCTTTGGTGATTTTCGATATGCTTGGAAAAGAAGTGAGACGACTTGTAAATCTTACGCAAGATGACGGTTACAAATCAGTTCAATGGAATGCTACCGATAACTCCGGCAAAACTGTTGATGCAGGAACCTACCTATATCAAATACAGGTTGGTGAAAATGTACAAACTAAAAGAATGGTATTGGTGAAATAATTGCGATGCTGTGATTTAACTGCTTATTGTTTGAATCAAAAGATTTGAATACTTCATCAAAACATCTTAACATCTCAGCAAAAGACATAATGAAGGCTTTTGATTTTTGGATAATCAATATCATGGACTATTGGGAAATAAGGCTAACAACAAGATCAGGAAGTTAAAAAATGAGCCATCTCGTTAAAGCTTTTTGGTTGGTATTCTAACTCTTACTAAAAAGGGATACTACCTTCCGGAAAGATAGTATCCCTTGAATTAATTTTTATTAAAAACCTTTATATTTAATATCTATTGAATCACAATCTTCTCAATCTTAGATAAATTCCTTGCTGTAAAGCTTATAAAATAAACTCCGGCTGGCAAATCTTTTAAATCGAGTTGTTTTACCGTAAATCCGGTAATTCCGGTGAATTCAAAGTTGCGATATTCATTTCCGGTTAAATAAATAACTTTACACTGTAAATCACCGCTTAGCCTTTCAATTGAAATATTAAATATTCCATTGGAAGGGTTAGGATAAATTGTTATTGAGGAATAATTGTTATTATTATTCGATATTCCTGTAATAGAAAAGTTTAACATGCTGTATTCTCCATCTTCTTGGGGAAAAATATCTTCCATGTATGCATCTCCATAAGGATTTATGTATGAATAATCTGTTAAGGGAACTTCTTCTTGTCCATTTTTGCTCCAAATTTTGAATATGGGATAATTGCCAATTTCATAGAGGTTTTGGAAAACAGGAATTGAATTTTCCAAAATGTTTTCTGAGCTTATTATTCCTGCTCCAACAAGTATTTCTCCATCATAAACTGCAATTTCATCTCCTATATTTAAAGCTCCCTGTTCAAAATAAATTGTCCAGACCGGATCGTAAGGATTACCATCAATAACTTTAAAATGTTCAGGCAATGGAACTTTATAAACAATCAGATTATCAAATGCTTCAGGATAAATAAGCAAATCATCAGCATTCATTTTTACAAGGTAACCTTCGCCAGGCTGCATATCTCCAATACCATTTATCCAGACAGGCCCGATTTTTCGGAACATCAATCCGGCTGAATTTCTTACAAAATTAAGGTTAGATAAAACATCTGCAAAAACAGAGGAAGTATTAATCGGAAATTCAGGTAAATAACTTATCATTTGATAACCTAATGCCAAACCGATTGGGGTTTGCGGATCAATTGCCGTACCGTAAATACTTAATAAATCAGGATTAATCATTCTAAATAAATAACCCTCGGTAGTTATCCAATCACCAATTGAATTTACCCACATCGGGCCGATTTTCCTTAGCATTTGTCCGGCAGAATTACGAATAAAATCAATATTTTCGAGATTATTGGCTAAAACATCCAACATATTTGGTGAGTATGGAATAATTCGTGATGAAACAAATTGGTATCCTACAGTTAAAGGATATCCTCCGCCTATTATTTCAAGATTCATACTTGAATAAACTGTAGCGCATGGTGCAAATCCATCAACACTTAGACTCAAAATAATGGAACCTGTTTCTCCTGAATCGGGAAAGTATGTTGGATTTAAAATATAAGGATCATCAAAATACCCACTTCCATCGGTTGACCATTCAAGCGATTCATAATTTGAAGCTGATGCATCGAAAATAAAATATGATTCCCCTTCCATAATTGTTGCATCCTCACCGGCAAAAGCTATTGGAGCAGCAATGATTTCAAGATTCATAGCTGAAAACGCATCAGCACAAGGTGAGTTTCCATAAGCTGTTAAACTTAACTCAACATAACCTGTTTCACCCGTTCCGGGGAAATAGGTTGGATTTAAAGCATTTGGATCATCAAAATAACCGCTTCCACTAGTTTCCCAAAGTAAAGATGAATAATTTGAAGCAATTACATCATCAAGGAAATAAGACTCATCTTCACAAATTATTGCATCAGTTCCTGCAAAAGCTATTGGAGCAGCAATAATTTCAAGATTCATAGTTGAAAACGCATCAGCACAAGGTGTGTTTCCATAAGCTGTTAAACTTAACTCAACATAACCTGTTTCACCCGTTCCTGGGAAATAGGTTGGATTTAAAGCATTTGGGTCATTAAAATAGCCGCTTCCATCGGTTTCCCAAATTAAGGATAAATAATTTGAAGCTGTTGCTTCAGCTAAGAAATAAGATTCATTCTCACAAATAATTGC
>JAEINX010000155.1 GCA_016342645.1 Bacteroidales bacterium
TAAGCGGTCGAATAGCTTCATTGCTTTCATTAGGTACAATAATTTTTACTCCTTTATTCGGACTTTTTGTTGATAAAAAAGGCCGGGCGGCTTCATTAATGATCTACGGATCATTAATTTTAGTTGCAGTTCATTTAACATTTGCATTAACTCCCATTAAACCATATATTCCGATGTTTGCGCTTGGGATTGCTTTTTCAATGGTTCCGGCAGCAATGTGGCCTTCGGTTGCAAAGTTTGTTCCTGAAAAACAAATTGGCTCAGCTTACGGGGCAATGTTTTCAATTCAAAACCTTGGGCTTTTCGGGTTTCCGCTTTTGATTGGATTAGTACTCGATAAAACAAATCCGGGAATTACTCCCAATATGGTAGTAAGCGGTGAAGCTTCTTACAATTATCAATGGGCAATACTTATGCTTGCTTGCCTTGGAATAGTAGGCCTTGTTTTTGCGTTTCTTTTAAAAAGAGAGGATAAAACTTCAGGCTATGGACTTGAATTACCTTCGAATGAATTTAAATCAAAAAATAAATAATATTTAAAGCTCAGGGCATGAAAATACTTCTCGTATCAGCAACATCTTTTGAAATAACTCCTTTGATAAATGAATTGATTTTTATAAAAAATTATTCGCCAAATTTTTCAAAATATTATTATAAAGGACTGAATATAGAAGTTGTAATAACAGGAATCGGGATGGTTCCGACAGCTTATTATTTGGGAAAAATACTTGCAACAAATAAATATGATTTTGCATTTAATTTGGGAATTTGCGGATGCTTTAATATGGATTTTAGTATTGGGGAAATTGTGAATATCACAAGCGATAGATTTTCGGAGTTAGGAATTGAATCAATGGATGAATTAATTTTATTGGAGGAATTGAAAATATCTGAACAATATTATTTTTCAACGCCTTATAACCGGATTACCAACAACTATATTTCTGATTATAGTTTATTTGAAAGCTTAAAAAAGGTACAAGGAATTACCGTAAACACAATTAGCGAAAATAATGAGCGAATAGAAAAAATAAAATCAAAATTCAAACCCGATACCGAAAGTATGGAAGGCGCGGCATTTTTGCATGCCTGTAAACTTGAAAATATTAATTGTTTGCAATTAAGGGCTATCTCAAATTATGTCAAACAGCGCGATGAAGCCGAATGGAACATTCCTTTAGCTGTGAACAATCTTAATTCGCTGATGATTTCTTATATTAACGAAATTTCAATTTAATAAAGAGTATGAAACTCAGCCTCGGGTTCTCTCCCTGCCCTAACGATACTTTTATTTTCGATGCCTTGGTTCATAATAAAATAGATACTGAAGGTTTGGAATTTGAATATTTCATGGCAGATGTTGAGGAATTAAATCAAAAGGCTATACAAAACTTAGCTGATGTTTCTAAAGTTAGTTTTCATGCTTATTTGTTTCTTAGAAGCAATTATACTTTATTGAATTCGGGGAGTGCACTTGGCGAAAATGTTGGGCCATTGTTAATTTCTAAGAGAAAATATTCGCTTAACGAAATTGATGGACTTAGCATTGCTATTCCAGGAAAACTTACAACAGCAAATCTTTTGTTAAAAATTGCTGCTCCAAAAGCTGTGAATAAAACTGAAATTGTTTTCTCGGATATTGAAAATGCAGTACTTGAAGATAAATTCGATGCCGGGCTGATAATTCATGAAAACCGCTTTACTTATCTGGATAAAGGATTAAAAAAAATCATCGATCTGGGTGAATATTGGAAAAAACTCACCAATTCTCCCATTCCGCTCGGTGGAATTATTGCGAAGAAAGGCCTTACTGAAAGCACAATTGAAAAATTAAACCGAATAATAAAACGCAGCGTTCTTTTTGCAATGAACAACCCCGAATCTTCGAAAGATTTTGTCAAACAAAACGCTCAGGAAATGGCTGATGATGTAATTGAAAAACACATCAATTTATATGTAAATAATTACACAATTGAACTCGGTGATAGGGGCAAGAAAGCAATTAATACGCTTATTCAGAATGCAATTTAAAATAATTTCAGAAACTATGCACCAAAATCATCAAAAGCAATCATTTCTTCGGGAACTCCATAATCGTCGAGCATTTTCAAAACTGCGTCATTCATCAAAGGAGGGCCGCAAAGATAGTATTCAATTTCTTCAGGTTCGGGATGATTTTTCAGATAATTATCAATAATCACCTGATGAATAAATCCCTCATAACCTTTCCAATTATCTTCGGGTAGAGGTTCAGATAGACCAATATTAAATTTAAAATTAGGGTTTTCTTTTTCAATTTCTTTAAATTGATCGATATAAAAAAGTTCTCTCAAGGAGCGGCCTCCGTACCAAAATGTTGCTTTACGCTTTGTTTTTTCGGTTTTAAAAAGATTGAAAATATGCGAACGCATTGGTGCCATTCCGGCTCCACCGCCAATAAACATCATTTCATTATTGGTTGGTTTAATAAAAAATTCGCCATAAGGGCCTGAGATTGTTACTTTGTCGCCGGGTTTACGTGAAAATATATATGATGAACAAATACCGGGATTGACTTTTTTAAATCCTTTAATTTTCGGATCCCATGGAGGAGTAGCAATACGGATGTTTAGCATTATAATATTTTCTTCGGCAGGATGGTTGGCCATGGAGTAGGCTCTATAGATAGGTTCGGGGTTTTTCATTTTCAAATCCCACATTTTGAACTTATCCCAATCGCCTTTATATTCTTTATCAACATCAATATCTTTGTAATTAATTTCACATTTCGGAACATCAACCTGAATGTAGCCGCCCGAACGGAAATCCATTTTTTCACCTTCAGGAAGTTTCACTACGAATTCTTTAATAAATGTTGCAACATTACGGTTAGAAACAACTTCGCATTCCCATTTTTTAATTCCAAAAATTTCTTTTGGAATGGCTATTTCCATGTCCTCCCTAACCTTAACCTGACAACCGAGTCTCCAATTATTCTGCTGCTCTTTTCTGGTAAAAAAGCCCGTTTCGGTAGGTAAAATTGAACCACCGCCCGAAATCACTTGGCAACTACACATTCCACAAGTTCCTCCACCTCCACAAGCCGAAGGGAGAAATATTTTGTTGTTCGACAAAGTATTAAGCAAAGTTGAGCCAGGGTCAACTTCCAATTCTTTTTCTTCGTTTATAATAAGTTTTACTTTGCCTTGAGGCATAAGCTTTTTTCGTGCATACAACAAAAGGCTTACTAATAACAAGATAACAGCTAAGAAAACTATTATGCTAATTAATATGATTATTCCGATTCCTATTGATAATATCATTGTTTTTAAATTAATATTTTAAAAATTGTTGATAAACAGTTTTAAAGTTTAATACCGAGAAAGCTCATAAATGCAATTCCCATTAAACCTGTGATTATAAAAGTTATTCCTAATCCTCGTAGTGGAGCAGGAACATTAGAATATTTTATTTTTTCTCTTATGGCAGCAATACCTACGATTGCAAGCAGCCAGCCAACTCCCGAACCGAGGCCGAAGGATGTTGCCTGTAAAATTGATTGGAATTCGCGCTCCTGCATAAATAAAGATCCACCCAAAATGGCACAGTTTACGGCAATTAACGGAAGAAAAATTCCAAGCGAAGAATACAGCGCCGGTGAAAATTTCTCAACAACCATCTCAACAAGCTGAACCATTGAAGCGATAATTGCAATAAACATTATGAAACTCAAAAAGCTTAGGTCGATCTCAGAATAAGACGGATCGAACCAGACCAAAGCACCCGGCGATAAAATATATTTATTTAATAAATAATCGACAGGTACAGTAATTGCCAAAACAAAAATAACGGCAAGTCCAAGCCCCATCGAAGTTTTTACGGTTTTTGAAACTGCCAAATAGGAGCACATGCCCAAAAAATAGGCAAAAACCATATTATCAATAAAAATTGATTTTACAAAAATGTTAATTATTTCTTGCATGAATTATAGTGTTAAATGTGAGACTGGATTCTGGATATTGGATACTTGATACTGGATTCTGGATTCTGGATTCTGGATTCTGGATTCTGGATTCTGGATTCTGGATTCTGGATATTTGATGCTATATATAGGTGTCGGGTACAGTTTCCAATTTTTATATTCTTATTTGCTTTTTCCATATTCTTATTGAATGTTAATATATTTTGAATTAATTATAAATATTATGTTTTTCTATGATTGATTTATGGAATCTGTTTATTTTCTTTCCAAGTATTTCTAATCTATCATGTAAATATTCATATAATTTCTTGTTTTGCAACGATTTTGTTTCAAATAAAGTTTCTAAGTGATCAATGGTTTCATCATTAGAAGAAAGAGAATAAATTAAGAATCTTAAAAAATCTTGCTTATAAACTCGCCTACCGTAACCTTCAACAATATTTGATTTTATTGATTTACTGGATTTTCTAATTTGTCTTCCTTCTTCAAACATTTCAAAAACCGGTAACTCAAGACTCATCTTATGGATTTCAATAACAACCTCCCTTGATAACTTCCAAATTTCTAAATTTTTATAACTCATAAATCTAATCCCTTTTTATCTGTTAATAAATATTTAGTATCTTTTGAATTGCTCCTGTATCCAGTATCTTGCATCTTGTATCCAGTATCTTGCATCTTGTATCCAGTATCTTGCATCTTGTATCCAGTATCTTGCATCTTGTATCCAGTTTCTCTTTCTAATTTTCTTCAATTAACTCCTTATTTTTTGACCTCTGGATCCAAATTATTATTCCAACAACAATAAGTGCCATTGGTGGCAAAATCATAAGTCCGTTGTTTTTATATCCGAAATCATAAAAAGATTCCGGAATTACTTTGTAGCCATATATTGTTCCCGATCCGAGTAATTCTCTGAAAAACGCCACAACAATTAAAATCCAACCATAACCGATTGCATTTCCGATTCCGTCAAGAAAAGCTTGCCAGGGTTTATTATTCATTGCGAAGGCCTCTAAGCGTCCCATTATTATACAATTAGTAATAATTAATCCAACAAAAACCGATAATTGCTTACTGACGTCAAATACATAGGCCTTTAAGATTTGATCGACTAAGATTACTAAGGTAGCAATTACAACTAATTGAACGATAATTCTAATTCGAGGTGGTATTCCATTTCTTAATAATGAAATAATAACATTTGAAATTGCCAAAACTGCAATAACCGAAAGTGCCATTACGAAGGCAGGTTTTATTTTTGCCGTAACTGCTAATGCCGAGCAAATTCCAAGTACCTGAATCGTGATCGGATTATTTTTCCCTAAGGGTTCGGTTAACAGCTTCCTGTTTTTCAACGAAAATAAAGGGTCTTTTGTCATGTTATTTGAACTCATAATCTATCTGTTTTTTTTGAAATAAGGTACGTAACTACTTAAATTGTTATTCAGCATATCTGCAACGGAATTACTCGTGATAGTTCCGCCTGAGATAGCATCAACTCCATGTATTTTCAAATTTTGTGGCAAAAGGTCAATTCCGCCTTTAACCACTTTAATTGAAGTAAACTCTCCCAAATTATTGAATATTCTTTTTCCGATAAATTGCTTTTGGAATTCTTTTGTATCTATTTCTGCTCCCAGTCCGGGGGTTTCGCTTTTATGCCCGAATGTTACTCCTTCCACGAGAGTGAAATCGCTTTTCAGAGCTATATTTCCCCAAACCGGCCCCCATAATCCTTTTCCTAATAATGGAATTATAAATAGTGTTTCACTTCCTTTTTTACATACGAATAAAGGCAATTGATAATTCTCATTATTTTTTTTCCTGTATAATTGTTTCTTTAAATCTATATCAAAAGCACGTTCATCGCCATCAATAAATTCCCCGTTTTCATATAAATCAATTTGTTTGCCTTCGGGATTTAGTACTATTTCTTTTGTAATGTACTTTTTATAAAGATCAATAGCATCGTCTGATGTTGCTTCAATGTTAGCCGAAGCAAGTATGCTTTTCATCTTCTCAATTTCAAGGTTCCTGTCCTGGGCAGGTTTCAATAGCATTGCTGCCGTTGACAAAAGAGCTGCAACAAGAATAACCATTATTGCAGAATATTTGAAAATATAAAAATTGCTGTACATGGCTCTATGATTGATTATTTATTATTTTGATTGATTAATTACAATGGTGGCTCTTTTCTTACGTCTTTTTACGTTAGCATCAACTACGTAAAAGTCAATTAAAGGAGCGAAAACATTCATTAATAAAATGGCAAGCATCATACCTTCGGGATAGGCCGGATTTACAACTCTTATCAAAACAGCTATTAAACCTATCAGGAAGCCATAAATATATTTTCCTTTATTTGTTTGAGATGCAGTTACAGGATCGGTTGCCATAAAAACTGCTCCGAATGCGAAACCACCCATGACAAGATGTTCCCAAGCAGGCAATCTCATGTATTCATTCACAGCTACAAGATTGAAAAGAAATCCCATAAATAAACCTCCAATTATTACCGAAAACATAATTCGCCAACTTCCAACACCGGTGAAAAGCAAAATAAATGCACCGATAATTATTGCTATCACCGATGTTTCTCCCACCGATCCGGGAATATCCCCAACAAACATTTGAAATGCCGATGGAAGATTATCGAAATTTCCAACTAAGGCATCGCCAAGCGGAGTTTCACCCGAAAAGGCGTCAAGTTTTTCGGAAATCCATACCTTTCCACCCGACATATCCTGAGGATAAGCGAAAAACAAAAATGCTCGGGCTGTTAGAGCCGGGTTTAAAATATTCATACCTGTTCCGCCGAAAACTTCTTTGCCGATAACTACGGCAAAAGCTGTTGCAATTGCGAGCATCCAAAGTGGAATATCCGGCGGGACTATCATAGGAATAAGGATTCCGGTTACCAAAAAGCCTTCGTTGACAGCATGTCCGCGTATTTGAGCAAAAGCAAACTCAATACCGAGCCCAACTACGTAAGAGACAATTATGAGAGGTAAAACTTTTAGAAAACCGAACCAGAAAGCAACAAAAATTGTTACTTCTTCACCCATAGAAAGAAAATGCTGGTATCCAACGTTCCACATTCCGAATAATAAAGCCGGTACTAATGCAATAACAACTACACTCATCGTTCTTTTCATGTCGATATTATCACGAATGTGGCTGCCTTTTGAAGTTACTTTGTTTGAGACAAATAAAAACGATTCAAAAGCCTCGAAAGTTGAATAAAATAAATGGAGTTTTCCACCTTTCTCGAAGTTTGGCTTTATTTTGTCAATATAATTTCTTAATGCTTTCATTAATGTAATTTAATATTTTGGTGTAAAAATAATATTATTATTTTATATATTATTTCATAATCGTCATTTTTTTAAAAATTGCTATTGGTGATATATTGTTTCAATGTTTTGCTTAAATCCTTACATTCGTCCTGACGAGTTTTAATATTCGTACTTACGAGTTGTGTCACTCGTACTGTTGCGATACTTCACCCTGACTTCTGCATTGCTTCACGCAGACTGCTGCGATGATTCACGCTGACTTCTGCGTTGCTTAACGTTGACCTTTACGATGATTCACCCACTTAGACGCATTAATTTATACATCCTGTCTCGTTGATTTTAAAAGAGATAGTCACGGTGTGAATTCTTATAATTAGAGTGTAAATATTTTAACATATCTTACATTTTCTTGAGTTATTCACACCGTGACTTGCCCAAAAATTTTAGCACTCTAAGCACTAATTTATTTCACAACTACCATCTTCTTAGTATCACTAACTTCCCCGTCTATTATAAGAGAATAAAAATATATTCCTGCAGGAAGTTCAGCGGTATTAAGCTCAAGTTTATTTATGCCTGTATCTGAATATGGCATCTCAATTAGTTTTTGTTGCATACCGAGATGATTATAAACTTTAATGTTTACAGATGTCGCTTCTTCAAGGTTGTAATAAATATTAGTTACACCCGAACATGGATTAGGAGTATTTTGTGATAATTCTCCTGCTTTTTGTTCGCCTAAATTATCAGCGAATTCATTGATAGCAGATTGTCCATCATTTTTGAATAATAACTCAATATGATAATCACGGCTTTTATTATATTTTTCTTTTGATTCAAATTTGTATTGAGATAATTTTCCAGTATAAGCTGATTTATAACTACTGTTTTCCATAAGAAAATATGTGTAACCCAAATCAATTATTGCAAAAATGGAGTCTTCATAAGAATCAGGATTTTCAACAATATCTTCAAAGCAATTAATTGC
>JAEINX010000156.1 GCA_016342645.1 Bacteroidales bacterium
TGTTTTGAAATTATTTGTTCTACTAAAGTAGTTCTTTTTTTCTTTCCAGACCCTCAAAATAAATTTTAGCCAATTTTTATTTTATAGAAGTAAGTTTAAACATTTTTCTTAACTTAGCCCCCCATGAAAGGGTTTAGTTCAACAATGTATAAAAATTATAGCCGGGACAGTTGTAAATTCAAGTTTTGTAGCCCGTTCCATTTTACTTATAACTTGACAGGAAAGTGCCACGCAGTCGGATACTATTCTTATACTCACCTTTGTAGCACATTTTCAAAAAATACATAAACTTAAAAACCGGCAAACTATTAACAGATTACAGAAATTAACAAAAATGATGAAAATTTAACAGACAATGAAGAATACAATTTTTTTTAAATGTATCATACCGCTTTTATTGCTTAAACTGTCTGGGTTTGGGCAGACGCCTACATTTTTATCAAATTTCGAAGATATGAATACAGATGCAGAAATCGGTAATGAATTTCTTGAATTGAATAATGGCAATATGTATGTTGTTCCTAACCCGTTTCCTGATGACGTAAATAGCTCTGATTATGTGTTAAAACAGGCTATACCCGAAGGTGTAGCCAGAAGAGCGGAATATTCAGTTTCAAGAGAAGAAACAAATGAAAAAAGATACATCTATACATGGAAACGTTTCCACCCAACCGGTATGCTTATAGATGTTGATTATACCTGGCTTTCACTAAATCAATGGAAAACATGGCCTTGTGAAGCCTATCCTGTTTCTACTCCCGGTTATGAAAAATATGGTGATTTGATTTGTCCGGGGGGAGGTATATTTAATGAAATGCAATATGAAGATTCTGATATTATCAGTTATAAATCAAGGGCATTACCCAATTGTAATTCTGATTATTTTAATTTACCGGAGGGTTATTGGCATCAGTTTGTTCTTGAAATTTATTGGACAAATACGGAAAATGGATATTACAGATTATGGAAAAATGATTCATTAGTCGGTTACTCAGATAATATAAAAACTCTTTTTGATCATTTTATTGAAGGTACTTGTGATATATATTGGGCTACCGGCCTTTATTCAGGGTGGTATAAAACAGGTAACGAAAAAACGGATTCAATAATATCCTACATAGATGATGTTACATTATATGATGTTGATAGTGGATATACGATCAACAGTGTATGCCCTGATTGTGAGGTTGCTCCATCTGTTCCAACTGATAGTAGTATTTATAAAATAAACGTAAATTACAGTTCATCTGAATTAGACGGATATAATAACTATATTGTTAGTTGGGACGGTGACACCAGTGCGATTAATATATCAAATACTTTTGGTCAAAGTAAGGGTATAGATATTTATTTACCTAGTAATGCACCTGCTATTACCAACAACACATTAGGAGACGATTGTTTTCCTGATGGAGTTATAACAACTCATGTTGGTTGGTCAGATACAGTAACACGTAAAATATATTTAAAAGACTTAAATCCAGATAAGATTTACACATTTAAATTACTTGGAGCAACATCATACCCAGGAACGAATAGGGGTACACAATTATGGACTACTGAAGAAAATAGAGATACTGTTTTAGCGGCTAATAACATATGTAATGTTGCTGAATTAACAAATTTAGTTTCTGATGAAAATGGAGATTTGACAATTAATGTAAAATCAATAGATTATGCTGTCCCAGAAGCATACATAAATAGCATTGAAATAGTTGAATATATTGCTGATACAACTTCCACTTCCATAAACTCAAAATTTTCCCGGTGGTTGAATATTTTTCCTAATCCGGTAAAATATATCCTTATTGTAAAGGGCGAAGCAGTTCCAACAAGTGTTACAATTTATGATTCTTATGGAAGAAAAGTAAAATATGCTGAAAATACTAACACAGTTAACATTTCGGACTTAAAAAAAGGGATGTACATCGTCTTAGTTAACACCAAGGAATCGTTTTTGACAAGAAAGATAATTAAAGAATAAAAATTATAAAACGGCATGGCCAAACATGCTACAGCACACAATATAAAACAGTTGGGATTCAGTGGTTTGCTTCCCGCTTCGGCATTCTTGTCGGCGGATAATTACGCAGTCCGAAAACCCAACTGTTTCATATTGTCAGACGTTGGACAAAATATTAAAAATGAATCTACCTGAAAAAATATATGTCTTTAGATTAGATGAAACTTCATCGACTAATCCTGTTACTTCTGTTCTTGATAAATCCAAAGAATTCTAGAGAATCTGAGTTACTTGAAGGTACTGTTTTCGGAAAATGCTTAGAGATATGGTGTAATAAAGAGGTATTTATTACCTTGGTGGATGAAGAAAAAACTAATTATAAGGGCATCGACTTTTTCTTGTGCGCAAAAAGCTATACTAAACATCATGTTGCTTTTCAGCTTCTTGAATATAAACTAAAGTATCTTGGGATTAAGAAGACTAATGATTGTCCATTCTTTAAATGAACATAATAAATACTTTGCCCATTAAATAGGACTCTAAGCGCGGTCTGCAAAGCCTGTTCCGCAATAGCGGAAACCATGCGATGAGTCCTCCGAAATAATCGGAGCAGGCTATGTTGAACTACATCCCATCTATGCACTTATAGACGGTTTTTAATGTTTTGTTTGGAAATTTTCTTGAGAGAAAAAATAGAAATTGGAATTGCGAAACAAGCTAAAAAAAACATTGCTAAATTTGACCCTAAAACAAAAGATATCGGGTTTTCCAACTAACTGATTTTGTATTGTAATATTTAACGTTAGTCAGAATTAGGTTAAATCTCAGATAATATAAGAAATGTATTTGTATCACCAAATACCATTAATTGGTCTAATAATTTTTGTAAACAGAGTTGATTTTTAACAACAACTTTTAAATGTAAGTTTTGATTTCCTGTAATACGGTGTGCTTCTTGAATTTCGGGAAAATCTGTAATTTTCTCAATTACATGCTTTAATTGTCCCTTTATATTCCCACATTCGATTTAGAAGTACTTGAAGGCAGGAATTTTTCAAAGGAATTTGGCACAAACGATTCGGCGGTAATAATAAATGAAAATGCAATACACTATTTAGGTTATAAAAGCGGCAAAAATGCCCTGAACCGGAAATTAAGATTAAATGGGAAAAACAGGCCTATTGTTGGTGTAATTAATAATTACAATCAATTATCTTTAAAAACAGCAACCATTCCTCTGTTATTTTTATATCAGCCGGTAAATAATAATAGGTTTTTTTCAATTAAAATTAATTCAGATAATCCTCTAATAATAATTGATAAATTAAATGAAAAATGGCAGGATTTTTTCCCCGAAAACCCATTTGATTATTTTGTTTTGGATAAATTCTACAATAAACAATATAAAAATGATGTTAAAACTGGCAATGCAGCAGGAATCTTTGCAATTTTAGCCATCATAATTGCAAGCCTTGGATTGTTTGCATTAGCAGCATTAAACATGATTCAGAAAACAAAGGAAATTGGAATACGAAAAGTGCTTGGAGCTAGTGTTTCAAACATTTCACTATTACTCTCAAAGGAATATTTAAAATTGATTATTTGGTCGAATATAATTGCAGCTCCAATTTCCTATTATATATTGGATAAATGGTTGGAAAATTTTGCGTTTCGAGTTAGTGTTGGATGGATAGCTTTTGCCTACTCAGCAATTATTATTATATTGATTGCCTTTATATCTATCAGTTATCAGCTAATTAAAACCACGAAAGTAAATCCGGTTGACACCTTAAAATACGAATAAGGAATTATTTGATTTTCCTTTTATGTTTAGGTTTGATTTATTGAACCCTTGTAAAATAACAAACCGCAAAAACAATGGCTTGAAACCCATTGTTTTTGCGGTTTGGTGTTTAATAACTCATTGTTTTTGAAAGAGGTTGTTTGTAATCCATTTTTTTAACATGGGGTTTCAAACAAGTTGATCTTTCATTATCATAAGTACATTTTCCTTAACAAAACAGAATTATTTAGTTTATTGTAATCTTCTGAGTTTCTATTCCGTTATTAGTTTCAATTCTAATCAAATAAATACCTGTTTCAAAATTACTTGAGTTAATTTGATTGCTATTTCCGTTAAAAATCTTTTGGCCGACATAATTGAAAATTGAAACATTTTTTATCTCATCTGTTGATGAAATATTTATAATGTCGTTTGCCGGGTTTGGATAAATTAGAATTTCATTGATTGAAATTGAAGTACTTTTTGTTACATTGGCTATGCTGTATTTTCCATCTTCTGTTGGGAAAATATTTTTAGTATATGCTTCGTATTCTGTTTCAAAAGTGAATTCAGCTTCGATGATTTCGCCTGTTGCTGAATTCCAAACTTTCATACTAATTTCATTTCCTTCTTTGTATCCTTGTCCTGAATTTAATGTGTTGAAAATCGGTATTGAGTTATCAAGCGCATTCTCAGATATTATTTTACTTGCTCCAACTATTTTATTATTATCAATTATTGCAACTTCATCGCCAATCTCTAAACCTTGAACGTAAATTGTGTAAACAGGATCGGCTGCGTTTCCGCCTTCGAATGTGATGTGTGTTGTTGTTTTTGAATCTATTGATGATAAAATTGATTTTACGGGAACACTATAAATTAACTCATCATCTGCAAACATTTTTATTAAGTAGCCTTCGCCGGGGTTTGCATTTCCAATTCCGTTTACCCAGTTCGGGCCGATTTTTCTTAGCATTTCTCCATTGGAATTTCTGATGTAATCCAAATTATCTCCTAATATTACAATAAATGCTTCTATGGCATCAATTGCTTCTTCGGGTAAGTAACTTACGAATTGGTATCCTGATGTTAATTGTATTGGTGACAATGGATCCATTTGTTCTCCGGTTATTTCCAAAGTTTCGTTTGCGAACATTTTAAACAAATATCCTTCTGTTGAAATCCAGTCGCCTATTCCGTTTACCCAGTTTGGTCCAATTTTTCTTAATACTGTTCCATTGGAGTTTCTGACAAAATCAAGGTTTTCGGTTAGAACGTCTGCTAAAACAATTAGCATATCTGGATTTTCTATTGCTACTCTTGATGAAATAAATTGATATCCTGTGTTCAATGGAATGGTTTGTGTAATTTCTTGTCCGGGTGTTAAGCCAAAGAATTCGAGATATTTCAACATTAGTTCTTCTTTTGTTGATTCGCTATTGTCTAATCCTCCAAATTCGAATGATGCGCCTATTGTTTTGTAATCGCCTGCATCGTTTGCTACTCCGCAACCGTAGTTGGGTGATTGGTTTTCGAAGATTAGTTCGGCAGGTGAGTTAGCACCAAGATGGTCTATCCAGTTATTATCACCGGAATAACTGAAACTCATGTCTTCGGTAAATGTGCCGCTTTGTCCGTTTATTGTTCCGAGGTCGCCTGAACCATCGGCTTGTCCGTTTATATTAAACATTGAATGGACTGCGGTTTGGCTATCATAATACCAGGTGTCGCCACCTTCCATATAAAGCATTCCTCCGTTATCAAGATAAGCGGCAAGAGTTTGTCCTTCGGATGAGGATAAAACATGATTATTTGAATAAATACCGAGGCAAACAAAAACGCTTGTATAAATATTTACGTCGGCAGGGATGCTTGTCATTAGGTCGGAAGAAAATCCGGCAGCGGTAACTGCACTTTGAATTGCCGGAGCTGAGTTATGGTTTTCATCGAAATCAACTATGAGCACGGGTTTTTGACCTACACAGAAGTTCATTGTAAAGCTGTTGGTGTAAGAACCTGCATTTGCACTTGCATTGAGAATGATCTCTGTCATTTGTCCGGTTGGAATTGATGTGCTTGCTGTTACAGTGAAAGTACCGTCGGCTGTTTCGTATTGTCCGAGGTTTCCAAAGTTTGCTGTTTGTGTTATGATAGTATATTCGGATGGATTTACTTCTATTTCTCCTAAAACGTCTTGAGCTATTTCATCTCCATTATTTCGAATTGTTGCAATAATATCAACTGTTTCGCCGGGATCGATTTTTCCGTTTCCGTTTCCGGCTGCATCATTAACATAATAATCCATTAACGAAAGATAAACTCCGGGGATTTGCTCTAAAGCTGCAACGGCATCTAAGTCGAAACCTGCGTTGTCTCCGCTTGCAGAACCATCGCCATCGTCTTTTATTTTAAAGAATTGTGCTTGAAAAATTCCTCCATTTACTAAATCGAATTCTGAGGTTCCTTCGCCATCGCCTAATTCGTGCCATGGGCCGTCCATTGATTCGGAAGCGTAGCAAGTGAATCCTTCGGGAGAGGTGTCGCCTTCAAAAACTATGATGTCGTTTCCCGGGCCGTCAAGAATTGGGAATTGCATATCTATTACTATCCATCCGTTTTTACCAATTGAATAATTGATGTTATCGGGAGCACCTATGATGCCGGGGGTATTGCCTTCGTCATCGTGGTTATTATCAGGAATTTGACATGAAGATATTTTATAAATATATTGTCCTTCTTGGGGTGTTAACTCAAAATTAGTTGCAGTTGAATTGTTGCTTGTTACAACAATATTATTAATTGTTTGTGTTTGATAACCATTTACTTTTACTGTAATTGAGTAAGTTCCGGGTAAAACATATTTATGATAATCTCCGGCTTCAGGATCAGAGTAGGTCGGAAAATAGTCATTTACAAAAATTACTCCCGAAACGGGTTCTCCGGTGATGGCATCTGTTACTATCCCTTCAACTCCAAAGCCTGCATATTCAATCATTGCGAGCATGGCGGGGACATTAATATCAAAATAATGCAATATTTGTGATTGAGGAGGTTGCTTACTATTTGAAATTTCCATTGTTAAACCAATCGACCCATATAACCCATAAGTATAATCAATTACTTCTCCATTTGTCGGATAATCATGGTTGGATTGTAAAAACTGAAGGTTAGAATATCCTGAAGAAGAAGAATATAATCCGGCCATAAAATCTTGAATATCATTATCAGGAGAAATATCGGGCCTGTAACACCATGGATAAAGCACTCCCTCCATCCCACTGTGATATGTTGTATGAATTACGAATTGATTATAATATGCTACATCTCGTAATGTTTTCGATTCAACTTGTGAAAATGCACTAAGGCTTCCTCCTTCAGCATCCCACATATATCCACAATCACGATTCAAGTCAATCCCATTTCCGTTATATCTTGACATATTTATCCTGCCATCAGGATTTACCATATAATATATCCAAATTTCACGATTGTTAATTAAATTTGTTATTTGAGTGACATTCTCATAAACCAAACATAATTTTCGAGCAAAACGAATAATATTTTCAGAAGCACCGACTTCATCACCATGAATGCCTCCATCAAATAAAATTTCGGCCTCGGTTTCATCAACATTAACATTATCACTAATTTTTAAAGCCCCAAGTTGACTCCCATGCACAGAAGTACCAAAAACAAATTTTTTACAAATTTCTGGAAAGTTCTCTGCCAGGCTATCCGAAATTTCTATTATTTCTTCGTAGGTATAATAGCCCGGTGGAACATCCTGATTCCAAAAATCACGATAATATTCATTAAGGTCATCTTTTAAAATTTCATAATTTAATCCGGTTTCTTTAAGCTTTTGAAACTCATCCGGAGTTACATACATTATTCCAAATCCTTTAAAAGGATTAATATCCCCATTTATTTTCAAATCGCTTAATAATGTGTAATCAACAGGCGAATTAAGGAATACTTTAATTTCTTTTTCTCCTTTTCTCCAACCTTCGGCCAAAGACATGAAAGTAAGGCAAAGAATAATTGATAGTAAAAAAAACTTTTTCATAAGCTATTAAATTTCAATAAAACTTTTTCAAAAAGACAAATTTAACAAAAAGGAGTTTCAAATAAAACGGCTAAACTTTTTAATTACTTCTAAAAATACTTTTGTATTATTGAAATAAGTTCATCTTTTTTAATGGGTTTCGCAATATAGTCATCACAACCTGCTTCCAAAGCCTTTTCCCTGTCGCCTGCTAAAGCATAAGCGGTTTGTGCAATTATGATTACGTCTTTATTAAATTTTCGTATTTGGCGTGTTGATTCATAACCACTCACTTCCGGTATGCGAATATCCATGAGTATTAAATCAATATCTGAATTATTATTACAGATTTCAACAGCTTGAGAACCTGTTTTTGCATA